>DMJN01000042.1 GCA_003451715.1 Gammaproteobacteria bacterium
CAGCATATCCAGCGCCTTGCTGGCAGAATCCAGGTTGACCGTACCGTCTTCCTTTACTTCGGAATAATCCCGCACCCTTCGTAGCAGACGATTGGCAATTCTCGGCGTGCCCCGTGATCGCCTGGCAATCTCGTTGGCACCGGCGGCATCGATAGTGGTACCCAGGATCTCAGCCGATCTTTCTACGATGCTGCTCAGCTCTTCGATGGAATAGAACTCCAGGCGCTGAATAATGCCGAACCGATCCCGCAGCGGTGAAGTCAATAAGCCGGCGCGCGTCGTCGCGCCTACCAGTGTGAATGGGGGCAGGTCCAGCTTGATGGAGCGAGCCGCCGGCCCTTCTCCGATCATGATATCCAGTTGATAGTCTTCCATGGCGGGATAGAGAATCTCTTCGATGGCCGGATTGAGACGGTGTATCTCATCGATAAACAGTACGTCGCCGGATTCCAGATTGGTAAGCATCGCCGCCAGGTCGCCGGCTTTTTCCATCACCGGTCCGGAGGTACTCTTGATAGCCACATCCAACTCGTGGGCGATGATATGGGCCAGGGTGGTCTTGCCCAGGCCCGGCGGGCCGAACACCAGGGTGTGATCCAGCGCTTCTTTTCGATTGCGTGCCGCATTGATGAAGATGTCCATCTGCTGCTTCACTTCCTGCTGGCCCACGTAATCTTTCAGATAAACGGGTCGAATGGCACGGTCCTGGAAATCCTCGGATTCGGTGGATTCTGCTGATATCAGGCGCTCTTCTTCCATCTCAGACCATACTCCTCAGCGAAAGGCGGATCAGCTCTTCGCCGTCGCTGATATCCGGGCTTTGCTTAAGCACCTGGGCGATGGCCCGGGCTGCCTGCTGCGGTTTATAGCCGAGGCTGATCAGTGCCGTCTCTGCATCTTTGCTTGCCGAGCTTATAGAGGAAGCAAGACTACCCGCATCCGCTGCACTGGCCGCTGCGTCACCGGCATCCCAGTCACCCAGGCGATCGCGCATCTCGACGATCAGGCGTTCCGCTGTCTTCTTGCCGATGCCGGGCATGTTTACCATACTGGTGATGTCGTTGTTGCGGACCGTGCGTACAAACTCATCCGCTTCCATGCCAGACAGAATTCCCAGCGCCATCTTCGGCCCCACGCCATTAACCCGAATCAGGGAACGAAACATTGCCTTGCCCTTGGTGTCGTAAAAACCGTACAGCAGTTGTGCATCTTCCCTGACCACGAAATGGGTGTACAGGACCAGCTCCTGACCGATTTCCGGCAACAGGTACAGGGTGCTCATGGGCACCTGTATTTCGTAGGTGATGCCACTGACTTCCACCAGAATTTCCGGGGGTTGCTTATCGATCAGGATGCCGCGTATCTGTCCTATCAAAATCTGCTCTCTACGCCTGCAGGCATGGGGTTAACGACGCAGGCGCTTCTTACTGAATGATTTGGCTCCGGCCATACGGATCAGACTGGCCTGGGTATTGGCGTGACAAATCGCCACCGCCAATGCGTCCGCCGCGTCTTCGGCTATGGTATCACTTATATTCAGCAGCGCTTTAACCATGTGCTGTACCTGTGCCTTCTCCGCCACCCCCGCACCCACCACGGCCTGCTTGACCTTGCGAGCGGAGTACTCTTCGATGGGCAGGTCGTGGGTCAGGCAGGCAGTCATGGCCGCACCCCTGGCCTGGCCCAGCTTTAACGCCGAGGCCGCGTTCTTACCCATGAACACTTCTTCGATGGCCGCCTGCTGTGGTGAGCTCTGCTGGATTACTTCACATAGACCGTTATGAATCTTCTTCAGCCGCTCCGGGAGTGATTCGGCCCGGGTTGTTATGCAGCCACAGTCGATATACTCCAGCCTGTTGCCCACCGAATTGATCAGGCCATAGCCGGTAACCCTCGAACCGGGATCTATACCAAGGATTATTGCCATGGATTTTCCTGAGGATAATGTAGCGTGATGGTTAGGCTTTAACCGGTTTATAGTTGTGCTGCGACCACGTCAGAGATATTCGCATTGGAATACACATTCTGTACATCATCTAAGTCTTCCAGATGCTCCACAAGCTTTAGCAAACTTTGTGCTCCTTCCAGGTCCAGGTCGACTTCTGTCGATGCCAGCATGGTCATTTCTGCCCCCTCCGGTTTGAGACCTGCGGAAATCAAACCATCCTGCACACCACCGAATGTCTCCAGTGTCGTCAGCACATCGATACTGCCATCGGCATTAGTCACCACATCATGGGCACCAGTGTCCAGAGCCAGTTCCAGAATCTGTTCCTCATCGCTGCCCGCTGAAAAACTGATGACGCCAGTCTTCTCAAATAGATAAGCTACCGAGCCGTTGGTGCCTAGGCTGCCGCCGAACTTAGTGAAACCGTGTCGCACTTCCGCCACGGTGCGGTTCTTGTTGTCCGTGAGGGTCTCACACAGGATGGCCACCCCGCCCGGCCCATAGCCTTCATACTGTAGCTCTTCGAGACTGTCACTCTCAGCCGTGCCGGCGCCGCGGGCGATAGCTCGATCGATGGTGTCGCGGGTCATGTTGGCACCGAGCGCCTTATCGACAACGGCACGCAGGCGCGGGTTGTCGGCGATGCCGCCGCCACCCAGCTTGGCCGCCACCGTCAACTCGCGGATTATCTTGGTAAATACCTTGCCGCGCTTGGCGTCCTGGCCAGCCTTGCGGTGTTTAATATTGGCCCATTTACTGTGACCTGCCATAACGTTCACTCTTGGCTGTTGTAGGATTAACTCAGGAGGGTGGTTTGACTTCCCGCAGCCTGATATTCAATTCATTCAGCTGCAGATTCGACACCTGGCCCGGTGCATCGGTGAGCGGACAGGCAGCGGACTGTGTCTTCGGGAAGGCGATCACTTCCCGTATCGAGGACGAATCGGTCATTAACATGATCAGTCGATCGAATCCGAAGGCGATACCGCCGTGGGGAGGACAGCCGAAACTCAAAGCCTTTAACAGGAAACCAAACTTCTCTTCGGCCTCCGCCTCGCCGATTCCCAGTGCCTGGAACACCGCCTGTTGCATCTGGGGTTTGTTGATACGCACCGAACCACCACCCAGCTCGGTACCGTTCAACACCATGTCGTAGGCGCGAGACAATGCCCCTAGAGGGTTGTCGATGAGTTCCTGCGCATCGCAGGCCGGAGCTGTAAACGGGTGATGCAGCGAGGTGATGCTGCCGTCGCTGTTCTCTTCAAACATGGGAAAATCCACCACCCACAACGGCGCCCAGCCATCGCGAACCAACCCGAGATCCTCAGCGACCTTGATTCGCAATGCACCGATGGCCTCGTTGACCACATTGGCCTTGTCCGCGCCGAAGAAGATAATATCGCCGGTCTCTGCCTGCAGATTCTGCATGAGTTCGGCAGTGACCTCGTCACCGATGAATTTAATGATGGGTGATTGCAGACCGTCCATACCGGCCGCGATGTCGTTGACCTTGATCCAGGCCAATCCTTTGGCGCCATAAATGCCAACAAATTTCGTGTAATCGTCGATGATCTTGCGGCTCAGGCTGGCACCGCCGGGAACACGCAATGCCACCACGCGACTGTCAGGATCTTTAGCTGGCCCGGCGAATACTTTAAAATCTACCGCCGCCATGAGATCGGCTATATCCACCAGCTCCATATCTATACGCAGATCCGGCTTGTCAGAACCGTAGCGGCGCATGGCCTCGGCGTGGCTCATCTGGGGAAAGCTGTCGAACTCAACATCCATGTGGGTCGTAAATACATGGCGCACCATCTCTTCCATGATTGCCATGATTTCATGCTCATCCATGAAGGAGGTTTCCACGTCGATCTGGGTAAATTCCGGCTGCCGGTCGGCACGCAGATCTTCATCTCGAAAACACTTGGCAATCTGATAGTAACGATCCATGCCCGACGCCATCAGTATCTGCTTAAAAAGTTGAGGGGATTGCGGCAGGGCAAAGAACCGGTTCGGATGGGTCCTGCTGGGTACCAGATAATCGCGGGCGCCTTCCGGTGTTGCCTTGGTCAGCAGCGGCGTCTCGATATCGAGAAAGCCATTGCTATCCATGAAATTACGCACGGTGTTCGCCACCTTGGAGCGAAACCGTAAGCGCTCTGCCATTTCCGGGCGGCGTAAATCGAGATAGCGATAGGTCAATCGCAGGTCTTCATGCACATCCACATGTTCATCCAGTTGGATCGGTGGCGTCTCGGCGGCATTGAGCACTTCCAGCTGCTTGCCCAGCACTTCGATCTTACCGGTGGGCATTTCCGGGTTAATGGTTCCCTCCGGCCGCAGTCGCACGCGCCCCTGCACCTTTATTACGAATTCGTTACGCACGCCTTCGGCGATGGCAAAACTCTCCACCGTGTCCGGATCATAAACCACCTGGGCAATCCCTTCGCGATCCCGGACATCGAGAAAGATGACGCCACCATGGTCTCTGCGCCGGTGCACCCAGCCGTAGAGTAAGACGTCCTGATCGACGTTTGATTCGTTTAATTCGCCGCAATAATGACTGCGCATACCTAATTCCCGTAATTAAAAACTATTCAATACAGCCTCACCCACAATCTGTTGTCAGGCTCTGGAGCCTGGCAAAGTTGAGGATTTCAAACATCTGCCGTTTTGGCTTTGGGATTGTTTGTAGCAGCTTCGCCGGGGCTACTGGATTTCTGGTCGGCCCCCTTGCTCTGTTTATTCTCTTTGCTCTCTTTGACGGCTGGTTTTTCACCACCATCTGCTTTATCTGCACTGGCTACCCCGGCCCCATCACTGGCTTTGGAGTCGGAACTGGCAGCCGATTCCGATTCCGCCAACTGCTTCTTGTCTCCAGTCTTAAAATCGGTCTCATACCAGCCCTCACCCTTGAGTCGAAAACTGGCGGCCGACATCAATTTCTTGAGTTCTTGCCGATGGCAGGCAGGACATTGGGTCAAGGGATCGTCGTTGATCTTCTGCAGCACCTCCAGATGCTCATCACAGTTGCCACATTGGTACTCATAAATCGGCATGATTAGGGTCTTCCTGAATTGCGCAGTGCTGTCCCGATCCTGCCAAAAGCAGGTCATCTACCCTGCTGACCCACAGAGCCCGAACAGTAAAAACCGGCGATTATACCTTATTTTTTGCCATGCACCCCGATACACGATGATTGATAAACCGATTGCCCGGCGACTGAAATCCAGTCGAGATCTGAGCAAGGATTTGAACTGGACGCCAATGGAGAATCTCCACTTCAGTCGAGTCGGGGAGGCCAATAGTCGAGCATCCCGTTCACAATCCTGCAGTTTTGCCACAGCCCGATCGCAGCTTCATTGTGCAATGTTATCGCCCCGCAGTTTGCAAAACATTGTTTGTTAGATTTTAGGATTTTGTGTCATGGGGCTGACGGGTCCAGAGACGATTTGTTTGCCCTGTGACAGGTTCTGGCGAGTGCGCTTGCAATGACACGTTCGTTATTCATCTACAGTGTAGTAGTCAATTTGACGGGGCACGTACTAATCGGTTTTTGAATTCCAACGGTTGAAATGGCTGGCACTACGATTCACAACAAAGCCATTTTACGATTACTGATTGCTGTAATAATTACTTTGAGTAACACTCCAGCAGAAAATATGAGATGCCTGAAACCAGACTTTGGCAACTCAGGTTTTTCTTTCACAAATATCCCGCATACAAAATTTGTCAATAGAGATTGAGTCTATTTTTATCGATGTTTTAGCATTTTTTTAACCAAGCTCACATTATTGACAGAAGTACTTGCTCAGCCATTATGAATGATTTATAAATACACCCCCTGAACGACTATTGGGTGAAGTAACAAACAACGAATTTCTTATCACACATCGAACAAATTTTAGACGACTCCTTATCCGGCATTCCTGGAGCGTTCAACCACAATAAAGCACATAAAGAGATAGGGCATGGCTGTCAAACGATCAACTGCAAAAGCGGCAATAAAAAGAAAATCAAGTACCGCCGTAAATAAAAAAACCCCAGCAATTCAGAAAAAATATACCAAGACTGAAATCCTCAACGAGATTGCACAAAATGCTTCGGTGAGCAAGAAAGAAGTTTCAGCAGTTCTCGATGAACTGGCGGTCATTATCGAACGCCATATCAAGAAACGGGCTGTCGGAGAATTCACATTGCCGGGTTTGTTGAAGATTAAATCGGTGGTAAGACCTGCCCGACCGGCACGGAAGAACGTACCGAATCCATTTCGCCCGGGCGAGCTCATGGATATACCCAGGAAACCGGCCAGCACCCGGGTCAAGGTACTGCCCCTGAAAAAGCTCAAAGAGTTTGCACTTTAACGCGCACCAGCCATCGCTTTCGATTTGCTTCAGGATGGATTAAAGAGAGAATTAAATATTGCTCTGAGCAAGCACTAAAAAATAAAACGCGAATAGTGAGACAGGCAGCCAATGGCTGCCTTTCTTTTGTGTTACCTTTCCAGCTTGAATTTACAACGCCGAGCAAATTACAACATGCGTGCCAGTAAATACCTGTTAGCCACCGTAAAAGAAACGCCTGCCGATGCTGAGGTGATCAGTCATCAGCTGATGTTGCGTGCCGGTATGATTCGAAGGCTTGCCAGCGGGCTATACACCTGGCTACCTCTGGGTCTGCGGGTACTGCATAAGGTAAGCGATATCGTGCGCGAGGAGATGGATCGCTCGGGTGCCATGGAAGTCTCCATGCCGGTGGTACAACACGCGGAACTCTGGGAAGAATCGGGGCGCTGGCAGGACATGGGTCCTGAGCTGTTGCGCTTCAAGGATCGGCATGACCGTGACTTCTGCCTGGGACCTACCCACGAGGAAGTCATAACTGATTTGATTCGCCACGAGTACAGCAGCTACAAACAACTACCCGCAAACCTGTATCAGATTCAAACGAAATTTCGCGATGAGCGCCGACCGCGATTCGGTGTAATGCGCGCCAGAGAATTCATCATGAAAGATGCCTACTCCTTTCATGTGGATACGCCATCTCTCGAAGCGACCTACCAGGTGATGCACAACACTTACTCTACTATCTTCACCAGGCTGGGGCTGGATTTTCGTCCGGTACTTGCCGACACGGGCAGTATCGGTGGCAGCACCTCTCATGAATTTCATGTGCTGGCCGACTCGGGTGAGGATGAAATCGTCTTTAGCACGGGGAGTGACTATGCCGCGAATCGTGAACTCGCCGAGGGTTCCATCCCGCCCGAATCCACTGCTGAGGAATTATTGCAGGCTGAACTGATAGACACCGGTGACGCTTTTACAATCGATGCGGTGTCCGACCTGTTGGATGTGGAATCGAAATCCATCGTCAAGACTCTATTGGTACATGCCCAGGACGAAGACGGCGAGACTTCCAATGAGATAGTGGCATTACTGCTTCGAGGCGATCAGGAACTGAACGAGGCCAAGGCGCAAAAAATCGCCGGCATCGCAACACCCCTGCAATTCGCCGACGACGAAATCATCGAAAAAACTATTGGTTGCCCGCCCGGTTGTATCGGCCCAGCAGGATTGTCGATTCGTACTCTGGCGGATCACTCCGTTGTCGATCTCAAAAACTTTGTGTGTGGCGCCAACCAATCCGGCAGGCATTATCAGAATGCCAATTGGGGAGAGAGTTTCAAGTACGATGAAGTCACGGATCTTCGCAAGGTTCAGGAGGGCGATCTCAGTCCTGACGGCAAGGGTACCCTGGCAATCAAGCGCGGAATCGAAGTCGGTCACATTTTTCAGCTCGGCACAAAGTACAGCGAAGCGCTGAACGCCAAGGTGCTCGATGAAAATGGCAGGGCAGTTGTCATGTCCATGGGTTGTTATGGTATCGGTGTTACCCGAGTCGTTGCCGCATGTATCGAGCAGGGTCACGATGAGCGCGGCATAATCTGGCCTGAAAATATCGCTCCATTCAAGCTGATTATCGTGCAGATCGATGCCCATAAATCGGAGCAGGTGGTGGAATTTTCAGAATCCCTTTACCAACAACTGACCGAGCAGGGTGTCGAGGTGTTATTGGATGACCGCGACAGGAAGACCAGTCCCGGCGTGAAATTCGCCGAATCTGAACTCATCGGCATTCCCCATCGTATCGTCGTCTCTTCACGCAGCCTGGCCGACGGTGTGGTTGAGTACACCTGTCGAGCCACGGGTGAAAAACAAGCGATCGCCTGCGACGCAGTCCATGCTTTTATCAACGCCGCGATCGATCCGGACTAATCCCGCACTTCAAAATCACCCAGTTGTGGGTCGTCACAGCCGCGCAGTTCCACGGATTGTACGCTGGCCGCAGTCGGCCCCTTGCCTAGCCAGACCTTCATGAATTCTATGGCCAATTTGTTGCCGGCGATCAAGATCTCCACATCACCCTCTTCGGTATTTCTAACCCAGCCGGTGAGATTCAGATTGCGCGCCTTGGTCTGTGCCGCCGATCGGAAAAATACTCCCTGGACCCTGCCCTTGACCAGACCGGTGACTGCGGTGGTGATTCCTGTCATCGATTCGTTTCCTCTCTTTTGCAGCACTTTCTTGCACTATAGCCGTACCTGACAGCCCTGGCTGCATGGATTTGTGTGTTTCGAGCCTGGACCCGCTGCTGCCCGCTCAGTGATTTAATCCGGGCTATTGCTGTGGGTAGCGATTCAATATCCCTTATACTACTCGAAAATCACCCTGAACTGGATTTTCATGGCACTTCAAACCTCTAATTTGCAGGCCCTGATGGCGACTCTCAGGTCCAGGAGCAGCGCCTTTATCTGGCAGCCCCAGCTCGAAGCACAGCCCTTCTGGAAGCGGCTGTTGATCCGAAGTCTGCAGATTCTGAGAGCGGTGCTGCGGGACATGGTGAGCGGCCAGCTGTCACTGCGAGCGATGAGCCTGGTTTTTATCACCGTGATTGGCTTCTTTCCACTGCTGGCACTCACCTTCGCCGTGTTGAAGAGTCTCGGGGTTCACAATGCCATGGAAGATACCCTGCTTACCCTGTTGCAGCCACTCGGTGAGCAAGCCAATGAATTGACCGCTCAGGTGCTTGACTACGTCGACAGCCTGCAGGTGGAAGTGATTGGAATTATCAGTATCGGTGTACTGCTCTATCTCCTGCTGGACATGATGCGCAAGATCGAATCCTCCTTTAATTACATCTGGGCGGTAAAGCAGGGTCGCTCCTGGTCCAGTCGCATTAGCGAGTATCTGTTCGCGGTGATAGTCAGCCCATTGTTGTTGTCTCTCTCCATCAGTATCACCTCCTATGTAAACACCAATTTCTTCGAGCGGGTATTGCAGAACCTGATTTACGGCGGGCTGATCCTGGAGTTCACGGCGTTTATCGTTTCCATCCTGTTAATGTCACTGGCATTTGCCTTTGCCTATGGTTTTCTACCGAACACCCGCGTGAAATTCGGCTCGGCATTCATCGGTGGTCTCGTAACAACTATCATCTGGAAGTTAATGGGATCTGTGTTTCAGGGATTCTTCGTAGCCTCCGCCAGAGAATCGATCTACCTGGCATTCGCCACCCCCATTGCGGTGATGTTTTTCATTTACATCGGCTGGTTGGTGGCACTGATCGGCAGCAGCATCGCCTTCTATCACCAACACCCGGCCAAGGCGCGTACCGGGCGAGGCAGGCTGCAACTGAGTATCTCTCAGCAGGAGCAATTGAACCTGGCTGTCGCCACAGCCATAATCCAGCGCTTCACAGCGGGTGGGGAGCCCATGAATGAAGATGAGCTGGCGGCGACTATCGGCAGCAGCCCGGTGGCTATCGAGAGCGCCCTTCAGACTCTGGAAAATATCGGTCTGATAGTTCACACGGGTGAGGAACCCAGCAGATTCCTGCCCAGTAAATCGGTCACGGAATGTACGCTGGTGGATATCTGGAAGGCCGTTCGACATTATAATAAGGATCAGCTGTACGACGCAGCGGAGTCAGATACCATGCTTGAGGTACGCGAATTTCAGGCCAGTCTCGATGCCGCGGTAGAACAGCAACTCGGCCAGCACCGTATTGTCAGTTCCTCACCGAGCGATAGTCCGGGCACACCACCGGCGGACATTACCCAGTTTAATCTTAAAACTGGAAACTGATACCAGGAGAGCACATTGGCAATGCAAGCTATCACCATTTACCACAATCCAAGCTGCTCTAAATCGTGTGCCACCCTCGCGCTATTGGAAGAGAACGACGTCAATCCGGAAATTATCTACTATCTCGAATCACCCCCCAGCAGCGATGAGTTACGCGAGTTGCTGGCGAAATTGAATCTGGATCTGCGGGAACTTTTGCGTAGCGGCGAAAAGGAGTATGCGGATCTGGGGCTGGACGATACCTCACTAAGCGAAGAAATCCTCTTCGATATTGTCTACAAACACCCACAGCTGCTGCAACGGCCGATTGTCGTGCGGGGTGACAGGGCTATTCTGGGAAGGCCGCCGGAGAACGTGCTGAGCTTACTCGAGGAATAGCAGCGATGGACCTGCCCTATGTACTGGTGCTGTACTACAGCCGCAATGGCGCCACGGCAAAAATGGCCCACACAATCGGCCAGGGCGTCGAACAGGCGGGCAAGATTGAGGCGCGGATTCGTACGGTGCCGGCGGTATCACCCGATACGATTGCGAGTGAACCGGAAGTGCCGGACAGCGGCGCCGTGTATTGCAGCGAACAAGATCTGCGCTCCTGTGCCGGACTGGTACTGGGCAGCCCTACCCGCTTCGGTAACATGGCGGCGGCGCTGAAGCATTTTCTGGACGGTACTGGCGCGCTGTGGGCATCGGGCGCGCTCATCGACAAACCGGTTGGCTGCTTTACTTCCAGCAACTCCCTGCACGGGGGCCAGGAAACGACCCTGCTGACCATGGCGATCCCCATGCTGCATCACGGCATGGTGTACTGCGGCGTGCCCTACTCCGAGGCGGCACTTACCGCAACCACCGGCGGCGGTACTCCCTATGGCGCCAGTCACCATGCCGGTACGGAAAACAACAATCCCCTCACCCCGCACGAAAAACAAATCTGCCTGGCGCAGGGTAAACGACTCGGAGAACTCAGCCTGAAACTGCGTGACTGAGCAGGCCGTGAACGAGCCCTCCACAGTATTGCCCGTGACCGTAAAACGATGGCAACAATTGGTGCTGGCCAGCTACTACGGATTGATTGTCTACTTTGGCATTAATAGTGCCTTCGCGGTTGGCTTCGGCAATGCATCCCTGCTTATCATCTGGTTTATCCAGGTATTTCCCCTGTTGCTGTTTGCCATCGGCTTGCACCGCCAGCGAGTCCGTACCTACACCTGGCTATGTCTGGTGGTGCTGTTGTATTTCATGCACGGCGTTTTAGTGTTATTCGATCCGCTTAGAGTCTGGCTGGGCGTGATGGAAGTGAATTTATGTGTCGCGCTGTTCGGATGCCTGGTGATGTTAATCAGGCGCCACCGTGCGTTTAATCGGGGCGATCTCTGAGGCGCTGAGAAAGCTACCAGTTCATCGTGGTCTTCACCAGCGGAATGGTGAGTGCGCGCTTATGCAGCAGAGAGCTCTCATCCAGTTTCTCGAGCACTGCCATCAGACCGGCCATGCTGCGATCGCCGCGTTGATAGATGAAATCCACCACCGGTTTCGGTAATTCCATGCCACGATTGGCAGCACGCATTTGTAGCGCACGCAGTTTCTCGGCCTCATCCAGCGGTTTGAGTCGATAGATCAGAGAGGACTTCAGGCGTGAATCCAGATCCGCCAGTTCGATGGCTAAATTCTGCGGACCCGTGTTGGAACCGAGCAGCAGGGTCGTGTCGCTTTCCCTGATGGCATTGAATGCCGTGAACAGGGCCGCCTCCCAAGCGGCATCCCCACACAAGACTTCTATGTTATCGATGCAAACCAGAGACAGGCTGTTAATACCCAGCAGGATTTCCGGCGTGAATTCCCTGTTCTGATGCATCGGCAGGTAGAGTGCCCCGCCAGGCTCAACCGCCTCGCGATGACACATCGCCTGCAGCAGATGGGTAATCCCCACCGAGGGCGGGCCCCACAGATAGAACACCTGCCCGGCAGCACCCGCTCCCTTCAGATTCTGAATCAGTTGCTGATTCGCCTCGTTCACCAGAAAATTTGCGAAGGTCGCCTCGTCATTCAGGCGCACACCCAGGGTCAGCTGGGTAGGAATGGCATCGGTCATGACCGGGTTCCGGGAAGCATGTCCTAGCGGGTCCAGCGATAGTGAAGTACCGCGCTTGGGTCAAGCTGCGAACTGGTGATCGGTAACAGATCCCGATCCAGTGCAATCAGTTCGAATAATTGTTGAGGATCACCCAATAGACCGAGCTGCAACTCCAGGCGCTCGCCATCCAGCGCGGCCATACTGACGCTCTGCACCAGACCCAGGCTGCTGACGTAGCTCACCAGTGCCGAATAGGCGCTGAGATCCTTGATACCCTCGACACGCAACCTGACCATTTGCTGAGTCGCCGTCTCCGGTACGATGGCAAAATAACTGGCCAACTGGTTAGTGATGCGATCCAGGGAGGCGTTCAGATAGCTTTCCAGTTCCTCGTCGTAGCCGTCGAATACCTCGGCCTGATCCTGAAAGATAAACTGCCACAGACCCACTAATTCACCGCTGGCGGTAAAAAGCAGCCGTCCGGATAACACGCTGTCGGCACCATAACGCGAACTGGCAACGCTGATAGCATCTTCGTCCTGGATCCATAGTGCCTCTTCAGGCAGGGCGCGTCGGTCTTCAAAATCCAGCACTGGAAAAATGATGGGCAGACCTCGCTCGGCTGCGAAGTCCTGAATAATGGCGATGATGCGGGGATTGGAATCGGCTGTCAGTATGCTGCGTTCGCCTTCGGCATTCTGCAACGCCATCCACACCAGTACACTGGGGCGATTGCTGTCCCACACGGGAATGTTCGCGCTGGCCAACAGCTCGTCCAGCAAAGAGGCGGCAAAATTTACATCGATATAGCGCTGCTCGCGAAGCACTGGCAGGCTAATCACCGCCAGCTCGGGGTCTTCCTGCTCTGCCTGATCGGCATCAGGATCCTCAGGCCGAGGTAACTCATCGGCAATGACTTCCACCGTCTCGCTGCTGTAACTGATTGCCTCCACATAGCTCTGGGCGTTGCGTACCGCCTGTTGCAGCACCGGGTGTTCCAGCCAGCGGCGTTCGCCGGTAACCTTTAACAGCACCGCCTCGAGCGCCTCACGAAAGGCACGGTCGCGCTCCGCATCACTCTCATTAGCGATAGCAACACGGTGCTCATAGAGCCCGTTGACCTGCAATGCGTAGCCGGGGAATCCCGCCAAACCCAGCAGCAGCGAAATAATCAGCAGCGCACAGGCGCGCTTGTGTCTCGGATAAGTCATTGCGCGGATAATACTGCAAAAAGTGGCAAATGTGATGAATCCCTAGCAATCTGTAGTGACTCGGCGAGGCACTCTGGTCCGAGCTATCGAGTTCAGCTTCCCACAAATAGAGAGCAGACTCCGTGTGTGGTAGCTGTTAGTAGCAGCTTCAATTGAGCGACTTCGATGCAGTCTCAAGGCTATATTAACCACTGACTAGCACCCTGCTTCTTGGTAGACTGCACCCCTTGTGGAACCCGCCGTATTCTCTTAGCCAGGATTGTTCACATGCCCCTCGATGATGATGTCGATGATGCCACCGACACCAGCGGTGATTCACTGAGTTACCAAGACGCTGGAGTCGATATCGACGCCGGTAACGCACTGGTGGAAAAGATAAAGCAGGTCACCCGGCGCACCCACCGACCCGAAGTACTCTCGGAACTTGGCGGCTTTGGTGCACTGTGTGAAATTCCTACTAAATACCAGCAGCCAGTGCTGGTCTCGGCCACCGACGGTGTCGGCACCAAGTTAAAACTGGCCATGCAGCTTGGCAGACATGACAGCATCGGAATCGACCTGGTGGCCATGTGCGTGAACGACTTGATCGTGTGTGGCGCCGAGCCCTTGTTCTTTCTCGACTACTATGCCACCGGCGGGCTTAACGTCGATACCGCTACTGCGGTAGTCACCGGAATCGGTCGCGGCTGCGAGTTGGCCGGTTGCGCACTGATCGGCGGCGAGACCGCCGAGATGCCCGGCATGTATTCAGGAGAAGACTACGACCTGGCGGGATTCGCCGTGGGTGTGGTGGAGAAATCCGAGATCATCGATCAAAGCAAGGTCAGCATCGGTGACTACCTGATCGGGCTGGCCTCCTCCGGCCCCCACTCCAATGGCTACTCCTTGATTCGCAAGATCATCGAGCGCAGCAAAGCCGACCTCAATGAGCCATTCGGTGACACAACTCTTGGCGAGATCCTGTTGGCTCCCACCACGATCTATGTCAAGGCATTACAATCGCTGTTCGCTAACATATCCGTGAATGCTATCGCCCATATAACCGGTGGGGGCATCACGGAAAACCTTCCGCGTGTATTGCCCGATGCAGCGCAGGCAAAGATCGACCTGGATAGCTGGCAACAACCCGCTATCTTTGCCTGGCTACAGGAGCAGGGAAATGTGCTGGACAAAGAGATGTATCGCACCTTTAACTGCGGCATCGGTATGGTGATCTGTGTCGATCCAGGCCAGGCACAGAGGGCCTTACAACTGTTAGGCGAGGCATCTGTAGAGGCCTCTATCATCGGGGAAGTCACGACTCGGGAGGCTAACGAGGAAGCCGTCGTTCTGACCTAGGAGTATGCGGACATGAACCAACTCACTACCTTTCATATTGTTGTGCTGATTTCCGGTAGCGGCACCAATCTGCAGGCTTTGATTGACAGCAGCGTCGCGTCAAACTTCAAGATAAGCGCCGTGATCTCCAATAATCCGGATGCCTACGGCTTGCAGCGTGCCGAAGGTGACGGAATTCCGGTGCAGGTGATCAACCACCGCGACTTCGACTCCCGGGAAGAGTTTGACCTGGCACTTAGCGATGCCATCGATAAGATCGCTCCGGACCTGATTGTGCTGGCGGGATTCATGCGGATTCTCGGCACTGAATTCGTTAAGCACTTCAGCGGGCGCATCATCAATATCCACCCTTCACTGTTACCCAAGCATCCTGGCATCGATACCCACCAGCGCGCTCTCGATGCCGGCGACAAAGAACATGGCGTGTCGGTACACTTCGTCACCGAGGACCTGGACGGCGGACCCATCATCGCCCGGGACAGGGTACCGGTACTCAAGGAAGACACCGTCCAGGGCCTGGCGAACCGAGTGCTTGAGAAAGAACATCTCATCTACCCCAAGGTGGTCTCCTGGTTCGCCAGCGGTCGGCTGCACATGAAAGCGCAGCACGCAATCCTCGACGGCGAGCCGCTACCCCCTACCGGCGTGGAAGTGCATCGTGACACGATTACTGAACCCAGCGATATCCATCTACCTGATCACCTGTAGTGCGCTAAGCCTCGGGCAGGACGTAGCCGAGTTTTACGCCAACTACCAGGCCAGCGCCAACGGCATAGCAGCTGACTCACAGCGCACATTGCAGCGACTGGACGGAGACCTGTATCGCCTGACTAATTCCCTGGAAGCATCACTCGCTGGACAGGTGATCGCAAGGCTGGAACAGGCCAGCGAGTTTCAACTGGATGGCCAACGCGTCATCCCCTTTTCCTACAGCTACCTGTTGACGGGGATCAGCTCCGAGGCCAGCGCCATCAATTACAACTGGGACGCCGGCGTTGCCCTCAGTAGCGAAGACGATGAAAGCTGGCCGCTGGATCTGACCGAGGGGGTGATGGATCAACTGAGTCACGAGTTTGCCCTCAGACAGAAGATTCAGCAGGGCGAGTTCGAAAATCTTGAGTTTCAACTCATCGACGAAGATGAAATCGAATTGTACAACTACCGGGTGATCGGCGAAGAGCAGTTATCGACACCACTGGGACTGCTGAAAAGTACCCGCGTGGAGCGGGTACGTGAAGATGCAGACGATGAACGCCGCACGGTGATCTGGCTGGCCAATGACTGGGAGTTCCTGTTGGTAAAGATTGAACAAGTAAACAGATCGGGCTTGCGCATCGAACTGGAGCTTGAGAATGCTACTGTGGACGGTAGCGAAGTCACTGCCCTTCCTTAGTGTGGCCGTAGCTCACCTCAGTCGTCCTGGCAGCTGCCCCGATAAAACCGTCTACCGGTAAGCCCGGATTTTTCACCAGATTCCGTAGCGAGAGCGTTCCAGGGTGCGAATGGGGTCAAGTCTTGCATGT
>DMJN01000338.1 GCA_003451715.1 Gammaproteobacteria bacterium
CCGGCCCACAGTTTTTCACCCCATGGGTTGAGCGGAATATCGAAGTCCGGGTTATAAGCTGACAAAGCGCCTTCAGTAAGATTCAGTTTGCCCAGTAGTATCGCCCCGGCGTCCTGGAGCTTGCTGACAACAGTCGAATCATAATCGGGAACGAAATCGCTGCGAACCCGTAATCCTCCCATGGTTCGGATACCCTGAGTGTAGCAGAGGTCTTTAACGGCAATGGGAATGCCATGCAGTGGTCCACGGTAAAGTCCGGAGCCAATATCCAGTTCTGCACTGTTCGCTTGTTGCAGCGCACGATCGGCGCATACCGTTGCATAGCTCTTAAGTTGCTTATCCACCGAGTCAATTCGGCTAAGCATGTACTCAGTTAGCTCGACAGGAGAGATCTCTCGGCTTTCGATTTGCCCTGCAATTGAATTAAGACTGGCGTAGTGGATAGAAGAGTGCATCATGACAGCGATTATAGGTATTCGGAAAAAGCAAGTCGAAAGGAGGACACTAACAGTTTGACAAGCTAACTCCAATACGCTTTAAACACTTCAGCGCTCTCAATCTAATTCTTGAAGAAACTGGTAGTGAAATTGCTACGCCCCCTTCTCTTTCTTTCTGGTACCCTGATTCATGATTGCTCGCCTCGGGAATTGCGCGTATTCTGAGAAGTACGACCAAGAACCGCGCTGCGTGTATTTCTGCAGCATCAGGAAAAACAAGGAGCACTCCATGACCAGATGCATCAAACTCACCCTACTAACAATTTTATTCCCCCTTTACTCAACAGCGATGGCGCAAAGCGATCAGACCTATGCCACCTATATCACTGAAGAACAATGGCAAATGGTTAATGAACTGGGGGGCGTAGATCGACAGATTGTCAGCCGGGACATCGGCAAACTGAATCTTTCGGTTGGTATTATTCACCGCAATGCGGTCGAGCGAGGCAGCGGTCGGGCCAATGAGAATCCAGCTCGCCCCTGCGGCACAACAGACAATAGCCGCAACAGCAATGCACGCGGCATCATGCATATAAACCAGACTGAAACCTACTACATAGCCTCCGGTTCCGGCACCCTGGTGACAGGTGGAGAAATCTATAACGGCAGCGCATCGGCACCGGAGGGCGCGGTGACCACTGTGCTCAATGGACCTTCTTGCAGCGGCCTGATCGTCGGTGACTGGATCGCCAAACATGTCAAGGAAGGGGACATTATCATCATCCCCGCCGGTACTCCTCATGGCTGGTTGGAGGTACCTGTGCACGTGGACTACCTGAGTGTACGTCCCGATCCAGATCGCGTGTTGGCAGACGATTACATCAATCCTGCACTGGGACCAGACTTTCAGATACGCACTGAAGATTGATAAAGGGACATCGTAGCAATCATTAAGGAAACAAGGAGAGGCGGTGGAGTTTAGGGATCCACCGCCTCTATTTATTTTGCTTCTAAGTTCCACGCATTTTCAACAGCAGTTTTGAACTCACTATGGCCTCTTCTCGAAAACTTGTTATCTACGCCGCTCTGATCGGCAACTCCCTGATCGCGGTGATGAAGTTTATTGCAGCCTTCGTAACTGGAAGCTCGGCGATGTTTTCCGAGGGAATACACTCAGTCGTAGATACCGGCAATCAGGTGCTGTTGCTGTATGGATTGAAGCAATCGAAGAAACCCGCAGATGATCGTTTCCCGTTTGGCCATGGCAAGGAAATTTATTTCTGGAGTTTTGTCGTCGCCATCATGATCTTTGCCGTCGGCGCAGGTATTTCGATTTACGAGGGAATTCATAGACTGAGCGAACCTGCACCACTGGAAAACATCGGGGTTAACTATATCGTGCTGGGGCTTGCGATTGTCTTCGAGGGTGGTGCCTGGGGTTTTGCCTACAAGGAATTTAAGCAGGCAAAGGGGAAAATCGGATTCATAGAAGCGGTAAAACGCGGCAAGGATCCCTCCTTGTTTGTCGTGCTGTTCGAAGACTCAGCAGCCATGCTGGGTTTATTGGTGGCACTGCTGGCAACAGCACTTACGCAGTTGACTGGCAACCTGTACTTCGATGGAGTGGCCTCGATAGTGATCGGCTTGATACTCGCCGGTACAGCGATGTGGTTAGCACTTGAAACCAAGGGCCTGTTGATAGGTGAGAGCGCAGACAATGCGGTTGTTGACGGCATTAAACGACTCGCCAATGGAATTGGCGCCGTCGATCACGTCAATGAAGTTCTGACTATGCACATGGGGCCAGACTTTATCCTGGTCAATATAAGTGTCGAGTTCATCGATGCGGCGACAGCCAATGACATTGAAGACGCCGTTGCGACGCTCGATGAATCGATCAAGGCAGAATATTCCAACGTGCAACGCGTGTTCGTCGAGGGAGAAGCCAGGCATTCTATTCTGAAAAATCCCGAGGCTCCCTCTGCTTAAGTGCATAGCCACTCTTGCTTACAGCAAGATCACTAAACGGGAATCTGTCGGATCCACTAATCGGATTGAGACAGTTCCCAGTTGACATCCCGCTCATCCAGCGCACGGGTCCAGCAAGCAAACTCCAGCATGATTCCGTCTGGATCAAGGAAATAGATTGATCGTACAAAAGTGGTATCGGTAATAGTTGGGCTGGCCTGTTGTGGAGAATCATCGTGATTCACCACTTTGGTGACTTCCACGCCGGCGTCTTCGAGTCGTTGCTGGTATTCCTCGATCTTCTGCTCCGGTACATCAAGGGCGATGTGATTCATGGAGGCATGGGCAGAGGTAATCGAGCCTTTGCCTATCAACGCCGCCGGGTGAGTGACGCCGGGCTGACTCTCGGGAGCATCGGCAAACCAGAAGAAGGCCAGTGAGTCCCCCTTGCCGATATCGAAGAAGAAATGCTGGCCCATGCCATTCGGCAGATCGATAGTCTTAGTCAAAGGCATGCCCAGTACGCCTGTGTAAAAATCAACAGTGCGCTGCATGTCCTTGCAGACCAGTGCCAGGTGATTGACACCGCGTATCTCAAACTTTTCATTGCTTGGCATGGTCATTCCTCAGCAGCAAACACAGTACTGTATGATTGACAATCTGCTTGCAAAGTCAATACCTTTCCAGCCACATAGAGTTAGTACACATCGATGAATTATTGCGGGAGCACCCATGCCAAGGCTAAGAGAAGTATCCAGGAAAGACGCGAATGAAACTATTCTTAAATACTACGATGCGCTGTTTGCTGACAGAGATCCGGTCGAAGAGCCGGGCACTGCAACCGGTACACCTGGAAATTGGTGGACCGTGTTTGCGCTGGTACCGTATGTCTTTGAACATGCCACCAGGCATTTCGGCATGTTTGGTATGTTCGCGGACAAGAGCGTCAGCCAGCTCGACGCAAAAGTGCGGGAACTGGGCATACTGCGGGCCGGCTATACCCAGGGGAGCCAGTTTGTATTCTCCCAACACTGCAAGGCGGCACGGCGTTTCGGCTTAAGTGACGAGAAAATTGCGGCGATTCCATTCTGGTCAGTGTCGGAGTATTTCGATGAGAAAGAGCGCGCCGTGCTCGCCTGGACCGATGCCCTGATTCTGCAGGGTGGTCGCGCCTCGGATGAGTTATTCGATGCATTACATGGCTTTCTTTCCGATGAGGATATCCTGGAACTCACCTATCACGTCATGGGTTATAACCTGCACGCAGTTTGCTGCAAGGCATTGCGGCTGGAGTATGATGACGTTCCGGAACGTATTCGGGAACTGCCGATACCGGAAGGCGGGGCAGTGGCAGACTGGGCTGGCAAAGCCTGGTCAGACTGAACTGAAACCTGCAGCATGGGTCGGCCTCAGTTGTAATCTGCTAGCCCAAGCAGCTCATTATAAGCCTGGAACGACAGCCTCGGTGGTGCACTTTCTGATGGATTGGATGCAGTAAGCGATGCATAGCTCTGCTGCAATGTTTTAGTCGCCGCCAGCAAGGCGCTGACCGGCCGCAGGATGAGTTGGTAACCGAGTTCGGCTAATTCGGATGTGGTCAGTTCGGGAGTCTTGCCATCCTCGACCATGTTGGCAACGAGTACAGTTTCTGGAAAGGATTGCTTGATGACTTTCATTTCGGCAACCGACCGGGGTGCTTCAATAAAGAGTATATCCGCGCCAGCATTCAGAAAAGCCTCTCCCCGCCTCAGCGCCTCATCGAGATCATGGGTTGCCCGGCTGTCGGTACGGGCAATGATCAGGAATTGATCGGAGTTGCGCGAGCGCGCAGCCATTGCAAGCTTAGCTACAGCCTCCTCGAGATCGACCACCTCCTTGTTATCCATGTGACCGCAACGCTTGGGGCTTACCTGGTCTTCCAGCTGTATACACTGCACACCGGCCTGTTCATAGGCATTCACCAGCTCAGCGACCGCGAGCTCATCGCCATAGCCATTATCCCCGTCGGCGATGAGTGGTGTATCGCCAACGGCGGCGACAATCTGGCTTGCACGTTCGATCATCTCCCTGGCTGACACCAGACCGATATCCGGCTTGCCCAATAGCGAACCCGCCACGCCAAAGCCGGACATGTACAGTGCTTTGAAGCCGGCCTGTTTCGCGATGAGTGCCGAGAGCGCATCGTAAGTCCCGGGCACTACCAGGGTTTCCTCTGAAACTAGCAGCTCGCTTAGCATGACCGCCTAATTGCCCGCAGCACTAGCCGGCAGTCGATAATCCAGAGGAGGATCCCGGTCTCCCAAATAATGCTTGAAAGCATAAATAAAGCAATGAGAAACCTGAGTCTCAACATGATGAAGCCTCCGTGTTGTACAGCTGCAACTCTAGCTGGAGTCGGGAAGGAAGGGAATAATGGGGCACAAAAAAAGGACGGGAGGACTAACACTAATCCTGCCGCCCTCTGTTTGACCCGGTTAAACCTTGCGAACAGCCTCAGCCATGGCGTCGAATACGTCTCTTAACACGAGCCGGGAGGAGGCAACATTCATGCGCATATGGCCCTCACCACCGGCGCCATAAGAAGAACCCGGATTGAGGTAGACGCCCGACTTGTGAGTGAGCCAGTCCTGGAAATTGGCTTCGGGGGTGTCTCTGCCATGCTGTGCCAGGTCATCGGGATCGATAGCAGCAATCACTCTGCTGAAATCCAGGAACGTCATGAAGGTACCTTCGTTCCGTGTATAACCGATGCTGGGCATATGCTCCTTGATATAACTCTCAACAAAATGATGGTTGTCATCCAGATAGACATTGGCCTGATCAAACCAGCCCGCACCATTTTGATAGGCCGCTTCGTTGGCGACTACACCCAGGGTGCTGAGTTCAGCACGGTGGTACTGATTGACACGGGATAGCATGATAGGATTCTTGGAATAAAAGTAAGCATTCTTCATGGCCGCCAGGTTAAAAGTCTTGCTGATGGCATTGAAAGAGACGCTGTTATTAACCACGGCTTCATCCGGCACGCTGGCAAACGGTGTGTACTTATGAGCGCTGCGTATTACGTCGGAATGAATCTCGTCCGCCAGCACGACGACGTCATGCTCAAGAGCCAGGCGACCCATGCGTAACAATTCGTCCTGAGTCCATACATTACCCGTAGGATTCTGTGGGTTGCAGACAATCATCGCCCGCACGTCTGGCGTCATCTTCGACTCCAGGTCTTCCCAATCGACCTCATAACGACCGTTCACGTAACGCATTTGACTGTCTATAGTCTCCACCCGCGCGGCACGAGCCATGGAGTAGAATCCGGAATAGCAGGGACTGGTCAACAGTACTTTATTACCGATCGGCACGAAGGAGCGCAAGGCGGCAATAACGCCCGGGTAGACACCATCGGAAATAGTGATAGAGACAGGATCGAGGTCCACCCCATGGCGCTCACCATTCCAGTTTACGATGCCATCGCGCAATGGCTGGGACGTGCTCAGATAACCCCAGTTATGGTGTAGAACGCGTTCGGTGAGCGCTTCGGTAATGCAGGGAGCACACTCGAAATCCATGGAGGCCACACCCATGCCATATTTAAAGACGCCGTCAGGATAACGTCGAGCGGGGGAATCCCAGCGCGAACAGTTGCTGCCAACTCGATTATAGGGCGTATCGAAGTCGTATTTGCCACCGGCCAGAAGTGGAATGCTCGATGAGCTTTGTGCGGCGGCGGTACTGGCTCCGGTGGCAACGGCGCCGGCGGCACCTGCCAGTGCAGTCATGCCAGCACCCTTGATAAAGTTTCTTCTATTCAGTTCGGCGATCTTTGACATTATTGCTCCCTTCTAACCTGTGGAACTCTATATTATTTTCAGTGAAACTTACGCAAGCCAGAAATTCTTGTCAGTTACAAACCCGGCTGCGCTGCTATTTTTTTATACTAATACTTTCTTAAACACCTCTACTGCAATTGCCATCTCTTCCCGGCTACCGAGTGAAATACGGCAGTGGGTTTGGTGCAATGGTGGGAAGTCGCGACCTACCAGCACTTTGTTTTCCAGGCAGGCTTCACGGAACTCCTTAGCCGGGCGTCTAATATTTACGAAGATATGATTGGTGTTGGAATCTCCCACTTCGAATCCCATCTCGTGAAAGGCTCCGATGACCATGTCTCGAATCTCGGCGTTTTCCTGTGCTTCCCAGGCGATGTGTTCCTTGTCCTCCAACGCGGTGAGAGCGGCGATGGCACCCAGCATGTTCACATCGCCCATGCCCCAGGCTCCGCGAATCTTCGCCAGCGTCTGTTGCTGGCCAATTCCATAGCCGATTCGCAGGCCGGCCATACCGTGGGCCTTGGAAAAGGATCGGGTGATAAAGACATTTTCAAATTCCATAGCCAGGGGTATTGCCGTTTCCATGGCACCATTTTGCGCATAATTGATATAGGCCTCATCGATATGAATCATGGTGGCAGGATTCTCACGCATGACGCGGCGCACAAATTGTTCCACGGCCTGTGGACCGTGCGCAGTACCGGTGGGGTTGTTGGGGTTACACAAGTACAGCAGTCCCGCACCTTCGGCAGCACCAGCCAGCGCATTCAGATCGACGGCCAGTGAGCTATCGAGGTCCTGCTCGATGGTTTTCGCGCCGATCTGTCGGGCCGTACCCAAGCTGGTGGAGTAGGTGGGCATGGGTGTTACTAAGGCTTTGTCTGCGGAACAGAACGCCCTTACCGAACCCTGCAATAATGGGGTCGAACCCGTTGCCAACTGCACGTTATCCGTTGTCACGCCGTAGTTATCGGCAATGCCCTGGCGTAACTCATTGACATGGTCTGGCGAATAACCGCGACCCACCCGCTTGTTGACGTGGGCATGCAGTGCACCCATGGTCTTCGGGCCGGGGCCACGGGCACTCTCGTTCTGATTGAGCTGAATGATGCCATTGTCATAGATTCCGGATTTTGTATTTGCCCGGGTCTGGGCCTTGGCACCCCTGTTGATAAGGGATGTACCCGCCAGCACTCCAGCTGCCGTGCCGAGTGCCATGGTTCCAACAAATCCGCGTCGTGTAGTTTTCATTAGTAACTCCCTGGGCCTGCAGATCAGGCTCTATGGTAAGACTGTATGTTCTTGTAGTGGGCTGCTCTGCAGCCGTTTTAGGGATTCCGACATCATAACGCCAGCAAATACTGAAATACAGGGGAATTCATACAATTCAATTGTGCCAAGAAGCTGAATCTACTCAGTTTCAAAGCGCCGGGCGGGCTGACCCGAACTACAATCAGCTGCCAGGCTCCACAGCCCAGCTGCTGATTGTAGAACTGATAGGGGTTGTTAGGGCTGGACTCCCCACATTGAGGCCTTCACTTCACCCTGATGCACGTAAAACACGGCATCGTTCGCCAGCACCGATCGGTCGCCGAAACTGCCCCAGAAATTGAATGTCTCTACTGAACTGGTAGAGTCCGCTTCAATATAGCCTGCCTGGGATAGGCCCGAGGCGTCGGCCTCGAAGGAATAGAGTCCCTTGCTGGTGAAGGCATACCAGGCGTTCGGTTCTTGCGGATCAAACCAGGCATAGTCGGGCTCGGTTGCATGGACCTGTATGGGAATGGCAAAGCGCGCCGGATTGCTTTCGGTGGCCGGCAGGAAAGAGATGCCGTGGTGATCATAGAGCACTTCCGATTCAGAACCCCGCTTGCCGTAGAGCAGGGAATTGATCTCGGTGGGAGTGGCGAGGTCAGACACATCGAACAGCGAGAGTTTGACTCCCTGGTACCAGGCACCGCGTGCGAAGCCGAAATCCGTAGAACCATCATCGGGTATGGCATCTTTACCGATACCGAGCAACAGGTCTTCGTCAACAGGGTGCAGGTAATCAGAATACCCTTCGATCTCCAGCTCACCGGCAATGTTGGGATTTTCCTGGTCAGACAGATCTACCACATACAGCGGATCGATGACCCTGAAAGTAACCAGATAGGCGCGATCGCCAAAGAATCTTGCGGCATAGAGTTGTTCCCCGGGTTTGCCGATGCCGTCGATAAAGTCGACGGTTTGTAACTCGCCGGCATTGTCCTTGAGCACGCTT
>DMJN01000304.1 GCA_003451715.1 Gammaproteobacteria bacterium
TCCGGTTCATCTACCGTGTTTAAGCTGGATGGCTGGAACTGGGAAGACGCCATGCTTGCCGAAGACGTGGGACTTCATCTGCACTGGCCTAGCTACACGCAGAGGCGACGTAATCCTGAAACAGGATTGTTTGAAACAGCAGACAATGAAAACTATGAGGCACAGACCCAGCTATTGCACTCCCTTTTTCAGGATTCTCAGGCATATACCGGACAGCCGCTGAATCTGAATCTGCTTGCCATGCGGCCCCTGTTTAACGGTGTCGCAAAACTATTTATTCATGCCGATGAGGCAAAAGAAATCATTAGCTCAATCCGTTTTGCGCGCCGCTATGGTGTACAGAACATCGTCCTGGTAGGTGGTGCCGATGCGCTGGCAGTGAAGGATTTTCTACTAGCTCAGGATGTGCCGGTCATCTATGAACGCATTCATGAGCTCCCATTACGGGATTGGCAGGACGTCGATACACCGTTCAAGACACCCTTCATGCTGCACGATGCAGGCATAAAAGTCGGCATTGGAGGCGGAGCTACCTCTATCGACCGACAGCGAAACCTGCCCTTCTTTGCCGGCACGGCGGCAGCGTACGGATTGGACCGGGAAACCGCCCTGTCCATGGTGACAAGCATCAATGCCGAAATTCTCGGCGTCGCCGACCGGGTTGGCACACTGGAAGTGGGTAAGGATGCCACCCTGTTTATCTCCGAAGGGGATGCTCTTGATATGCGTACCAGCCAGGTGTTGGGTGCCTATATCCAGGGGCGCGATATCGATCTGTTCGGCACTCAGCAGGAACTCTATGAACGCTTCCGTGACAAGTACGCAAATCAATTGGAGCGGTAGGAAGCGCTGTTATTAATGGAAAACCACCAAGGAGCAAATCGAGGGTCGGATTTCAACCCGACCTGGTTAGGCGTGGTAGCGGTCCTGTTCGGTGTACTGCTGCTCGCCAGCCAGGGTACCGAACTCCTCAAACAGCTTGTTATAGCACCTGGTACGACGGCTGAACTCGGCATCGCTGCTGATTGCCGGCCTGATGAGCTCGAAGAAGAAGGCCTTTCGCTGCAAGAGTGCCAGTTGCTTGTTGGCAATGTACAGATCAGTCTGGCATCCAGCCCCGGCTGGTTTCGACCAGTGCAGATATTCCTTTCTCTAAGTGGCAGCCTGGCGGCCGTGTTGTCAGTGGCTGTCGGTATGGCTCTCGTGGCTGACAGGCGTGGGCCAGCTAAGCTCGCGGTACCGGTATTTGGTTTATTGATACTGCTGGATTGCGCTGGCTTCATTGTGGTGCTGAATACCGGCCCCCTACTCCGCGCGCAGTACCTGTGGCCTGCCTTGCTCTGGTTCTTTATCCATGCCTGCCTGTTTACAGCAGCTCTGGCACGACGACAGCAACAGTTGGCCGGTGATGACTGAAGAAAGATTATCCAGCACCACAATCATCTTGCATTGGAGCGTCTCGGTAGCGGTGTTTTTCCTGTTCCTATCCAGTTGGTGGATGTTGGGATTGCCGCTGCCATCGGATAATTTTACCTACCGTGAATTGCCCTTTCAGCTACACAAGAATCTTGGGATCACCCTAATCCTTCTGGTAGTTGTAATGATCGGAGTAAGAATCAACCACAAGAGGCAGCAGACCGCCGTTACTCGCACACAGATCGAAAAGCTGGCGGAACTGGATCACCTGCTCACTTATGTCTTGTTAATTGCCTGTTGTGTGAGTGGCTATCTGTCATCATCCTACAGCGGCTGGACCACCACCGTTTGGTGGCTAATTGATTTCCCGAACTGGGCTGAAGAGAACGACGGGTTGAATATTTTTTATTCGGATATTCACTTGTGGACCTGCTGGGCGTTATTGGCGGTTATTGTCATGCATATTGCAGCGGCATTATTCCATGCCTTTAATGATGATGATGTAATTAGGAAAATGTTTCGACTATAGGATCCCTGGCACCTGCAGCAATCAAATCGAGCGAGTTAACCATGCAAGAGTTTCAAACATTCGTTACCCATCTGGAATGCAGTTATACCGGGAAAACCTACCTCGCTGATCAACTGCATGGTTTGTCAGAAGCAGGTAAGCCCTTACTGGTTCGCTACGATCTGGACGCTCTCGGCAAAGCCATTACTAAAGACGATCTGAATTCACGGCTTCCCGAGTTCTGGCGCTATCGAGAGTTTCTACCCGTGCGCAGGTCTGAGAACGTGGTACGGCTCGGCGAACTCATGACGCCGCTATTGCCTGCTACCAGGACTCAGCAGGAACTGGATTGTGGCGAAATACTCATCAAGGACGAAGGCCGTTTGCCTACTGGCTCTTTTAAGGCACGTGGTCTGGCACTGGCGGTGGCCATGGCCAAGGAGCTGGGCGTCAGACGAATGGCGATGCCAACCAACGGTAACGCCGGAGCGGCACTGGCTGCCTATTGCTCCAGGGCAGATATCGAGACTTTTGTTTTTTGCCCCGAAGATACACCACCAGTAAATGTCGAAGAAATTGCCTTTCAAGGAGCAAAGACTTTCCTGGCCAACGGCTATATCAACGATTGCGGCAAGATAGTGGGTGAAGGTAAGGAAGCCATGGATTGGTTTGATACTTCGACATTGAAGGAGCCGTACCGAATCGAAGGAAAGAAGACGATGGGATTGGAGTTGGCAGAACAATTAGACTGGAACGTGCCAGACGTCATTCTTTATCCTACCGGCGGCGGTACCGGCCTTATCGGTATGTGGAAG
>DMJN01000207.1 GCA_003451715.1 Gammaproteobacteria bacterium
GGTGAACGAAGGTGAACTGGATGACGCTCGTATATTGACTCCTGAGTCGGTTCGAATCATGCGCACCAACAGCCTGCGTGATGAACTCTACGTGGGCGGCAATGCCGAACGGCCAGGACAGCGTGGCGTTGGCTTCGGCGTAGATTTTGCAGTTATCTCTGATCCGGTTGCCGCCAATTCTCCGCAAGGTGCGGGCACCTACTATTGGAGTGGAGCGGCTGGAACCTGGTTTTGGATCGACCCTACTCAGGACATGTTCTGGCTTGGCATGATCCAGGCACAGGGTCAACGCCGACCTGGAGCTGCCAACATGCGCAACGTTGCTCGCGATATTATTTATGACAGTCTCGCCGACTAGTTTTCAGATCTGAGCTTTAGAAGCCGGTTCCTGTAACCGGCTTCTTTTTTGGGCAATCCTTAGTGCGGAATCGGCACTTCCAGGTCAATCGGCACTGCATAGCCGCGTTGCACTGCCGGCCGCTCGGCAATACGTAGATACCAGTCTTTCAATTGCGGATACTCATTTAGGTCCATTTGCTGAAATTCATACCGTGATATCCACGGCCAGGTCGCAATATCGACAATAGAGTAATCGTCGGCTATAAATTTCCTGCCTTGCAGGCGGTTCTCCAATATTTGATAAAGGCGGGCATTTTCTTTGCTGTAGCGCGCTTCGGCATAGGGAGATTTCCCAGGATTAAATTTGACGAAGTGATGGGTCTGTCCCAGCATCGGTCCTATATGCCCCATCTGAAACATTAACCATTCCATCTCTGTCCAGAACTTCTCACCAACAGGACTCATCAGTTTTCCAGCCTTCTGTGCCAGGTACATAAGAATGGCACCTGACTCCATCATACTGATGCCCAAATCGTGATCAACGATGACTGGAATCTTATTGTTAGGGCTGATCGCAATAAATTCCTCTGCGTGTTGCTCTCCTTTGGTGATGTCTATAGAGATAACTCGATAGGGTAGTTCCAGTTCTTCCAGCATAATGGATACCTTGCGTCCATTCGGAGTAGCCCAGGTATACAGATCAATTCCAGTTCCATTGTCTTGTTTACTCACATTTGTTCCTCGTAGTAATTTTTTCCGGTAGCAGCCAAAACTGAGATTAAAGTCTGGTCACGTCGTTGCTTCATGAAGTCTGTTCATTCCCTGCTTCGGGACTGCTCAATGCCTGCTCTAGAGTATAGCCATATTTCACTCCTTGATCTCATGCTCAGCCAGGGATCAGGGATCCTATCAATGACTGTACTGAGCCGGTCAACAATCGCCCCAATCATGGGCTGGCACAGGCCGGAGACAATTGCCCAGAGGCGGATTAGAGGGTATCCTGAAAAATCCTGCTCCCCCCTCTTTTCTGGAAAAGTGCTGGCATGAGTCGTTCTTTCACAGCGATGGTTACACTAATCGGGCTGGTAGCCCTAGGCACCTGTGCGCACGGGCAGGAAGCCCTTACCAGCCAGGAAGTCTGGCGGAACAACTATCAACGGATTCACGCCGAACAATTAGTGGAGCGGGGAATCCTTGCGATGCAGCAGGGTGAGTTTCAATCGGCCGAGCAAGATTTTTCTGAGGCAATTCAGGTCGTCAAAGTCAACAACGGTCTGCATTCCAGGCTACAGGTACCGGCGCTATCACATTTGATCGAGTCGCTGTTTGCGCAGGGCCGATGGGAGACTGCCGACCAACAGCTAGCCTATTTCGAATGGTTGAATATACGTAGCTATTCCAAGAACATCTTCGATTACCTCGAAGGAAGCAGAGAGCTCAGTCGGCTGTATCTACAAGCTTCTGCGTATTACACGAATCCTCAGAGTGCCCGCTATCTCATCTCAGCCAAAAACCTGAACTGGCGTGTCGTCAGATCTATCGAAGTAACGTTCGGCACTGATCATCCTCTGCTTACCCCATGGCTTTATGACATCGTGCTGATCCATTTCTATCAGGCCAGCCTGGTGAAACGCAGAGGCATGACCAGTTACGAATTTAAATCTGATGATGATAAAATTATTGCTGGTTGGGCGCTTGGTAAAAATGAATCAATTCAGCTTAGCTATTCCATTGGCAACGAATTACTGCAACGCATTCGCTCGCTCTATGCCGGGCGTGAAAATGCTTCGGCCGTCACCGATGCATTGATGCAGGTCTATCTGGGCGACTGGGAATTGCTGTTTGATAATACTCGAATGGCGATGTCCTATTATCGGGATGCCTATGCGGAGTTAAATAACGCTGGGGTGGTCAAAAGCGAGATCGATCTTTTCTTTAGTCAATCTATCGTATTGCCGGCAGGTGAACTAGCAATCGATTGGCAGCCAGAGAAAGAACACGCACTGGATGGCACCGCCAGATTTATTGCCTGGTCAACAAACTATCCCGGAGCAGCTATACCTGTATTTCACAACCCGACTAACGGATCATTAACGCCAGAGTTTAAGGTGTTGGCGAGCTTCAGTTTGTTAGCTGTTAATAGCACCGAACCGATTACCGATACTTCAGAAGCCCATTTTTCAGCCCGGCAGTTATTAATTCAGCAGGCAATACCCGACAGTGAATTTGTCAGAGATCTCGCTCATAACGCTATCGAGCAACTGACTCTGCGGCCGCACCTGAATTCGGGTGCGTTAGAGGATACTCACCACAACATCGAGTTAGAGTATTTCTTCTCGCCAGAAGAACATGCCATGATTATCAGTAACAATTGAGCTTTCACAATGCGTAACTTCAAACACTTAATAACTCTGGCTCTGCTTGGCCTACTAACGGCATGCGTAATACCGTCCGACGAAAGTCAGCCGATAACAGGATCTGAGCTGCAACGCCCTCCCACCGATGCAGAAGTAGAGCAATACAATGCCTTGGTGAGTCCTGAAGAAAGAATTGTCTGCCGCCGGGAAACACCGGTGGGAACCAATATACCCAAAAGAATTTGTCGCCTGGTAAGGGACGTTCAGGAAACCTCGGAATTTCACCGCGAGCAGCTACGCCGAGTGTTACGCTGAGCCCGGCTATGAAGGCGATCGAGGGAGTTGTCGGTTCCGGGTACCACCAGGCGATGATGTCACCAGCCTGCACGGAGATACTAGAGCCCAGAGTGAAGTTGTTGATACCGGCGAGGTCCACGCTCTCGAGGTCGCTCTCGCCGACAAAGTCCCATGTGGTACCCACGTCCCGGTAGATCAACAGCTTGTTCACCACCGGTCTGTGCAGCGAAGATGCTCCAGGAGTCGATGGTGCCGTCGGTACTGATCTGGCCGTTCTGGTCGAAGAAAATGATGCCGTCCGCAACGTCAACGTAAGGGCGATCCAGTAAATCATTGCCACCAATCACCCCCGCCAGAGATGAGCTGGCCACGAGCATCAGTGCCGAAACACCCGCAACGCGAACTAGTCTGACTAGTTGATTCATGTTGGGCTCCGTCTTCAACGGTGAATGGTGTACCGGAGAACCATGCAATTTCCAAGCCCAGAGAGACATTCCTTTCAAATCAATGGGTTACGGAACTGCTGCTGATAGGTGTGTATAATATCCTGACACTTTACCCCCCCCCGACTTGGGGGCCTATAAGGCCTTTGCAAAGAACTTCGACGGTGAACTGAGGATAAGGAAAAATCCGAATATTCAGGAAGCAGCCAATGTAAAGTGTGCAGGTGCGATGGACTGAAGCCTGTCCTGAGCGACCTGGATCTGAGTTCTGCGGTAAAGTTTTATTAGTTTGAGGATTTTCTCGATGACGATAGGATCGGTAATGTCGGTGACGGTTCGTAGTCTTCCATCGGTTCTCCTCATCGGTATGTTCGTCTACCCGGTTCTTACAGACAGCTATCTGCCGTTCACTTCACGCGAGTTGCTAGGCGTCATTGTTCAGATTGAGTGGTTAGTCCTGGCGACCGGTTTACTGCTGCTCTTCGCGATGCTGGTACCAACGACTACAAGGATCGGAAAATGTATCGCATTGGCCTATGTGCTCATCGTCAGCATGGGTTTCGCGCTCACTGGTGCACTCGAAATGGATGGGTGGCGGGGTTTCATTGCTTATTTCTCTTTGCTATTTGTAAATTATGGACTAAGCACACTTCTCCCAAACAATCGCGCAGGTTATGCCGACACACTACTTTATGCAGGGAGGCGGGTGGTGCTGATGTTTGTCTTTTTTGGACTGGTTGGTGCTATAGGCTTCCCGACAAATGTCGCCAACTGGCGCGGCAGTGAAGCTGAACTGCTGGGCGCGATATTCTTTACTGTGATGACGGTGGTGGATTTGGGGGTATTCCCCTACGTGCAGGCCATCATCGAGAGGGAGTTCAGATCACTCACGAACTTGGCGAAAGGAGAGCTTGAGAGAGCGCGAGGTAGAAGATTACTGTATGGGATGCGAGACAGAGACCCGGACTGACAACCGACTGGTTCGTTGTTGAATTACGAACAAAACACGAGAAGAAAGGAGGACATGGACTCAGATGGGGATAGTCTTTATTCTACTTATACTCTACTGAAGCCATAAGTTTTGACAACGGCTTGTCGCCGACTTGTATTAGAAAGTGATAATGATTAGACATCAGTGCCCAGTCCAGGCAGCGGGCATCTACACGAAGAAGGGATTCACCAAAACGAGCCAGGAAGTCAATCTTATCAGCATCAGCTTCAAAGACATAACGTCTTTCTAACCCTCGCCCAATGACATGATAGAAGCCACCGGGAATATGTAACCGACCAATCCTTGGCATTGACTGAAAGTAGTCAAGAACCACCAACAAGCAAACTTCTTAAACTATTAAACTATGAATGTCCCTGGTTAGTTTTTCTAGTTGCCGAAGAATAAGTGTTATGGATTGCAGCTTCATGAACTGATTCGATCCCATCAGATTTTATTCCAGATGTGTATTAAGGAAGGCGCTGATTTCGGCGAAGGCACTGAGTGATTCTGGCGAGCCGTACTCAATCATGTAACCGGCATGGGATAGACCTTCATACACGTGTAGTTCTGCGACAATATCTTCGTCGCGCAATTTGCGATGGACCCTGGCTGTATCGCTAAGCAGTAAGTCGCGAGTGCCTGTGATCAAAACAGTGGGTGGAAATCCGGAAAAGTCGCCAAGCAGTGGAGAGATCATCGTATCGTCCACGCCTCTTTCACCTGCATACAGTTCTGCTGCGGCGGTAAGGAATCCTTCGGGAGTTACCAGAATTCGGTCAATGCCTGCGAGCGTATAAAGGGAATCGCTGGCATTGGTAAGGTCAGCCCAGGGAGTACCCAGATAAAGGGCGCCAGGCAGTGACAAGCCAAGTTCTTTCATCTCCAGAACTGATGCAAGAGTTAATCCACCACCTGCGGATGTGCCTCCGAGTGCAACCTGTTCAGGGGCATAATTTTCCAGCACCTCTCGATAAACAGCGATGGTGTCATTGACCGCCGCAGGCGCTGGATGTGCTGGTGGCATGCGGTAGTCCACAGAGATGGAAGGAATGCCTGAAGCTGCGGTTACCATGACAGCTTCCAGCACGGCATTGTCGCCACCTTCGAGGATGTAACCTCCGCCGTGGACATGGAGAAACAGGCGCTCCTGGTTTTCTGGAGCCACTTCCGATGGCATGACGTGATACACAGGCACACCGGCGATCGTATCTTTCTCAATGCTCACTGCATTCATCTGCTCCAGCATTTCCAGGCTCATGCCGCCACTGTATTCGGCATCTGCACTGGCAATCATCATTTCCCATTGTTCGTTGGTCTGGGGTACCAGCAAGCGGCTGGCTGGATTCGGTGCCGGTGAATTGGCCAGAGAATTACGCAGCTGGTCGCTGGCCGCGGCTGGCGGTGGCAGAGTGCGGCTTTCGATATTCCAGGCACCATCCTCCTGGGCTTTTGCAGTTCCTGTGAGTACTGATAAAGAAGCAAGAATCGCCAGAATGAATTTGTTGAGTGCGTTTTTCATGTCTGAATCCCCTAAACAGAATGCGAATTCCACTAAAGTAGCACTGTTTTTACATTGGGACCCAATTCAATGTACACTCTGCACCCGATTAGTCCGTCATCGATATCAGAAATACCCAATGGCAATACCCGAATGCATGCTTTGTCGCCGGGTAAGAGACGTTCAGGAGACGTCGGGATTTCACCGCGAGCAGCTGCGGAGAGCGTCAAACTGAGCCCGGCAGCTTCGAGTTTTCAGGATTCCTTGATGAAGTCGTAATCGATGGGTTTTGTCAGGTCGATAGTGTGATGTGATGACTGCATTGGATATTTCAATCCGGTGGCACAGTTAAACAAGACTATCTGTTCGTCAGCTTTGATACGGCCGGTCTGTAATTCCTGCTTTAGTGCAGCCAGGGTAGCCGCCCCTTCAGGGCAGAGTAGAATTCCCTCACTCACGGCACATTCTCGATGTGCCTCGTTGATCGACGCATCGCTCACTGCCACAGCAAAACCGCCGCTTTCTCTCACCGCATCAAGAATCAGGAAATCACCTATGGCCGCAGGAACTCTAATTCCCCAGGCGATGGTACTGGCATCCTGCCAGGGTTCGGCGTGGCGGGTGCCTTCTTCAAATGCCTTGACGATGGGTGCACATCCCTCTGCCTGGACTGCCACCATGCGTGGCCGCTTCGAGCCAATCCAACCGATCGATTCCAGTTCATCAAAAGCCTTCCACATACCGATAAGGCCGGTGCCGCCGCCGGTAGGATAAAGGATGACATCCGGCACGTTCCAATCTAACTGCTCCGTCAACTCCAATCCCATGGTCTTCTTTCCCTCGATGCGGTACGGCTCCTTCAGCGTGGAAGTATCAAACCAATCCATGGCTTCCTTACCTTCACCCACTATCTTACCGCAATCGTTAATATAGCCGTTGGCCAGGAAAGTCTTCGCTCCTTGAAAGGCGTTTTCTTCAACATTGACCGGTGGTGTATCTTCCGGGCAAAAAACAAAAGTCTCGATGTCTGCCCTGGAGCAATAGGCAGCCAATGCCGCTCCGGCATTACCGTTGGTCGGCATCGCCATTCGCCTAACGCCCAGTTCCTTGGCCATGGCCACCGCCAGTGCCAGACCACGTGCCTTAAAAGAGCCAGTAGGCAATCGACCTTCGTCTTTAATGAGTATTTCGCCACAACCCAGTTCTTGCTGAGTCCTGGTAGCAGGCAATAACGGTGTCATGAGTTCGCCGAGTCGTACCACGTTCTCTGACCTGCGCACGGGTAGAAACTCTCGATAGCGCCAGAACTCGGGAAGCCGTGATTTCAGATCGTTTTTGGTAATGGCTTTGCCGAGAGCGTCCAGATCGTAGCGAACCAGTAAGGGTTTACCTGCATCTGACAAACCATGCAGTTGATCAGCGGGGTAGGATTTCCCGGTATAACTGCATTCCAGATGGGTAACGAATGTTTGAAACTCTTGCATGTTTAACTCGCTCAATTTCATTGGTGGAGCTGCCAGGGATCCTATAGTCGAAACATTTTCTTGATTACATCATCATCATTAAAGGCATGGAATAATGCCGCTGCAATATGTATGGCAATAACCGCCAATAACGCCCAGCAAGTCCACAAGTGAATATCCGAATAAAAAATATTCAACTCATCATTCTCTTCAGCCCAGTTCGGGAAATCAATTAACCACCAAACGGTGGTGGTCCAGCCGCTATAGGATGATGACAGATAGCCACTCACGCAACAGGCAATTAACAAGACATAAGTGAGCAGGTGGTCCAGTTCCGCCAGCTTGTCGAGCTGTGTGCGAGCAACTACGGTCTGCCGCCTCTTGTGGTTGAATCTTACTCCGATCATTACAACGACCAGAAGGATCAGGGTGATCCCAATATTCTTATGTAGCTGAAAGGGCAATTCACGGTAGGTAAAATTATCCGATGGCAGCGGCAATCCCAACATCCACCAACTGGACATAAACAGGAAAAACACCGCTGCCGCGACGCTCCAATGCAAGATGATTGTGGTGCTGGATAATCTTTCTTCAGTCATCACTCGCCAACTGTTGCTGTCGTCGTACCAGCGCTGCTGTAAACAGGCAGGCATGGATAAAGAACCAGAGCAAGGCAGGCCACAGGTACTGCGCACGGAGTAGGGGACCGGTGTTCAGCATCGCGATGAAGCCAGCGCAATCCAGCAGTATCAATAAACCAAATACCGGCACCGCGAGCATAGCCAGCCCTCGCCTGTCAGCCACGAGAGCCATACCGACAGCCGCTGACAGTACCGCCGCCAGGCTGCCGCTTAGAGAAAGGAATATCTGCACTGGCCGAAACCAGCCAGGGCTGGATGCCAGAGAAATCTGTACATTGCTAACCAGCAACTGACACTCTTGCAGCGAAAGGCCTTCTTCCTCGAGTTCATCCGGCCGGCAATCAGCAGCGATGCCCAGCTCAGCCGCCGTACCAGGTGCTATAACAAGCTGTTTGAGGAGTTCGGTACCCTGGCTGGCAAGCAGAAGTACACCGAACAGGACTGCTACCACACCTAACCAGGTCGGGTTGAAATCCGACCCTCGATTTGCTCCTTGCTGGTTTTCCATTAATTGAGGGCCCTCTGAACAAATATATGGCCACTCTGCGGGAGTCT
>DMJN01000228.1 GCA_003451715.1 Gammaproteobacteria bacterium
TTTATGTGATCAGCGACTCTACTTCGGGCGCAAATGAGGCGCAGTCCTTGAGCAGCGCAACCAAGCGATGGTATTGATCATCTGATTCTCTATCCTCATCCATCGAGAACAACGACACGACCTCGTCTGAAAACTCCTTGATGACTTCCTGATCTTCCAGCTGGATCGCCACAGAAAATACACCATTCAGGGCGGCGTATTGGTTGGGAATGTTATTGTCGATTTTTGATTCGACTGCCGCTTTGCTGAACTTGATGAGCGCGTCTTTATAGTTCTGATTAACCAAGTCAACTTTTCCTAAACCCGTGTGGGCATCGGAAGCGAAATCCATACTACCCACTTCGGTTGCAAGACGTAATGCCTCCGAAAACGCAACAGAGGCATTTGTGTGATCCTGACGCTTCAAACAATATTCACCATCAAAGAGAAAGAGCTGGCTCAGCCCTTCTTTGTCGTCTACTGCAACCTTCAGTTTCTTCCCATCGTCCAACAGGGCTCGCCACTGCTCCGGATCGATGCGCCGTTGACCTCCCGTTACAACATCTTCGAGGTCTACCTTTAACAACTCTTCAATAACTTCCGATTTGATGCGTAAAAGAAACTGGTCATCCTCTGGTTGTTCGATTCCATCAATCTCGCTTAGCAAACCTTTAAGTTTTTCCAAGTCTTGATCATCATCTTTATCTGGTTCTCTTTTAAGGCGGATTAAGCTCAATTCCGCGAATACCCGGTTAACCGGGGAGATCGCATCATCGTCTGCTGTCAGATGGGCGGTAATACCATCGACCGCCGTTGTGATCTCCCCGATATAACTGTTTGAAAAGTCGTGGATTATTGCGTCGGCAAAAAGACACTTAAGCATGAGTTGATGGTTTACCCGGTTTTCAATGCTCTTAGTCGAGATAACTGACTCGGCTGACTGATAGAAGCTTTTTATCTGCACAGGATTGGTGTTGGTATAGATCATCCCTCTCATGGTGGAAAAGATTGATTCGATCATAGAGGGCTGAAGGGAGGATACGCCGAGTTTCTCTGCAGAAACCAGGGCGTTACGGCCAAACAAAATACTGTTGTGATATTGAGAGCTCTTCATTGCTCTGGTTTGAGCGGCTATATTGTAATGAAGCGCTCGTGCGGCCAGTTGCTCACCGGCCGCCTTGGATCTTTTTGCAAGCCGGTACAGAGTGTGATCGTCGATCGTGCTCGTATCGGGCGCTTCGTCAGACGACACGTTAAATTGTTTCTCAATTGCCCGCGCCACGCAAAAATGATATTCGCGGACGATTTGTGACATATTGTCAGTTGATCCCGCTTGCGCATTGCTCGTGACATACCGGATTCCATTCAAGATCATGGAGGATGAAAAGCGATACACGTCGTCTTGATCAAGAATATCGACAATTAAACCATTGCTTTCAAGTTCGCGAAGACTTGCAAGAACATTGAGCCTCTCTTCATTGAGCGCATTGGAGAGGATGGTTGCATTAAATTCTGTCCCGATAAACGCTGCACATTCCAGTATCCGCCTCTCTTCGGGGCCAATCGTCTTCAGTAACTGGGTTACCTGGGCGATCGCGCTCGATGGTGGCTCCATATCCTCAAGTTGAAAGTCTTTCTTCAGGTATACCAGTGACTTTTGAAATTGGAGACCATCTTCCTTAAATATCTGATTCACCGTTTGAATCACCTGGCTGACATTATCGACTTCGTATCTGCTCAGATAAAGCGCGATCCTTCGGGCAGAAGCGCTATCAAGGTATAGCCCGCGCGACAGGAATTCCTCGAACCGGCTGGGCTCAAGGAAGTGCTCCGAGCGTGTTTCCATCAGGCTGATCAGCTTGTTCGGGCCGAAGGTTTTGAGGGTATCGACCAGTTTGTTTTCCGTCTGCTCGGCGCCCTCGTTTTCGACTCTCGCGGTAACAATTAAATAAATCCCGGGTGGGTCTGGAATAGCCACCAGTTTCTTCAACAGTTCATTAAACAGCGAAAAGGTTGCTTCATCGATCCACTGGGTGTCATCGATAATGAACACCACCGGCCTGTCTTCAGAAAGCCGGACAAGGGCTTTTTCAACAATATCCGCCATCTCGGTAGTGGTTGCTGATGTGACTTCTTCGGATTCTGAACCAGACCCCAATATATTGTTGAGCACTCCGAGCCCTGCCGAATCCATCACCTGGTCCATACCCAGTTTTTCGAATCCGGCTTTGATTTTGTTGGCGCGTTTTAATGGTGGCTCAAAGCGTCCAGAACCCAAAACGCCGTGCATTGCCTGAGAGAACGGCTCAAATTGGATTCCAGGCCCCTCCTGTCCCATTTCGTCACAGTCCCCGAACAGCACCCAGTTGTCTCCCGCTGGATCGTCTTTCGTTACACCATGAACGACATTGTAGTGATCGACAACTTCCTGGCCGATCTCCCGGGCTAGCCGGGTCTTTCCACACCCCTGGGGCCCGGATATCAGAAGTACATGGAGTTTGTCCTTGTCTGTAGTTTCACCCCCCTCTGAACGGATAATCTCTGTGAAATAGGATCCGACTTCTTTCCGAATATCTTGCGCAGGAAGAGGACTGATGAAATTCAGTGGGTGATTCAATAACTCAGAGAATCGCTCCTTATCAAGCACATCAATATAGGCGGCATCCTCAATAGCGTTTTTCTTTTTGCTGAGGAAATATTCAACTACCCTGCTAAAAAAGATCGCAAATACTGGAGTCGCAACTCCAGCAACAATGGCAAGAATGAAATAGAGATTGTCATTTCCTAACAAGCCCAGCATCATGAGAGCGGCCACCAGAACATAGATTGGGATAGAAATCAGATCGCGGTTGATATCATTGTGAAACTTGTTGGAAACTCCAAGCCCAATGTACAGCGAAGTGACCGCAATCGTTAAGAGAGAAAGCGCATAATAGAAGTTCAAGCCCTCAAAGGAGAATCGGGTGACGTGAACGAGAGTCAGGTGCGTGAGATTCCCGATTAACGTCCCCGCAGCCAGACTGGCGATGGATTCCCCGTCGGATAACCGATCGCGAATCCCCGGGACTCGCGTGCCAATCAAGTACACCAGGACCGGCGGCACGATGGCAAACGTGGACACCAGTGCGTATATCCACAATCGGTTCATCGGGAGGATGGTCAGCGTTCCCGGATCCGGTGCCCATGCCTTGAATGCGGTCACAATCGGATAATGCATCGCCAGGGTCATGGCAAACGCATAAAGGGACGTGTAAAGATGAACCGACCTTAAGTCGGTTCGAAACACAAAGCTGTATACGTATTTGAAAGCGAGAGGCAGGCAGATAACCAAAAGGCCAGCCATAAGCAAGACGATCGTAATCTGCCCCCTGACATAACGTCTATCTTCAGCAAAACCGTCCGCATACAGTGATTTCACCAATTGACCACTTTGTACATCCCACAGGTAAAACCATGCTCCGAAATAATTGACATCCCCAACAATATCATTCTCGATGAGCTTGACATTAACCAGATATCGTTGATCCCAAGCATCTCCCAACTTCTTCAGTGCGGCAAGTCCCGCCGGGTTACCTGGCAGCCCGTAAATACTGTTTACTTCTTCCCGGGAGATAACATCCAGCTGCTCCTCTACGGGCCGGTAGAAATAGTTCCCGTATTGGTTAACGATAAAATGCAGTTCATCTTCCAGCGCCTTGTTGACGGGATCACTCGTCATGACCACCATCATCTGATAATCCTTTATCAGGCCCGCGTTACGTAAACCTTCTATCGCATTCTCCAGAGCGGCCGATGCGGCGACCACATCCGGATCATCGAACATTTCATAGGTGTTGTTCAGTCCATTCAATACCTGAAACAGTGGATAGTCGTTCATGATATTGTCGAAGTTATTTTCGTAACGAATATCAGATTCTGCTATCCCGGATTCCGCGATCTCGCGGATTTTTTCAGCTTCGGCAGAGTCGTTATCACCCGTGAGGGCAATGGCCTGTTCAAACCATTGCCTGGACGCCAGGAAATCCCTTGAGTCGCTGTTCTTGTACCGGGCGAGCCAGTGATAGGTATTGGCATGGACGAG
>DMJN01000316.1 GCA_003451715.1 Gammaproteobacteria bacterium
CATGACCGGACGATTAATCTTCTGTGACAGTTTGGCGGGCACGCCATAAACCGGCACACTGCCAGCTCGTGCGCGCTGACCAAAACCGCCGCCGGTTGCTGCATTTACGAAGACCAGGTCTTCTTTGGCCACCCCGATAATACCCGCGATGCCATCGGCGAAGGCGGTAAGACTCTGGGAGCCACCGTGCAGATAGAGTTTACCGTCTTCCCAGTAGGCTAATGCGCTGCGCGGTTCCATGGACATATGCGGATAACCGGCCGTGGTAAAGGTATTCTCATAAACGTATGCGGCATCTGCGAAAGAGGCTTCCAGATCGCCATAGGAAAGTTCGGTGGGCGCTTCGGCTGTGGGTTCATTACCCGCACGGAAACTGGCCACCTGGTCGGCCGACCATTTTTCCTGAATAAATCCTTGCCTGAAGGCAAAGGTATTACCGCCGTTATAAGCATCCGGGCCACCTTCGATCAGGCTTTCCAGTGGATCGATGACCATAGGCAACCTTTCAAAAGTCACCGCAATGGCAGCGATAGCAGTCTCGGCGGTCTTTTCATCGACCGCAGCTAGAGCCAGGATCGGCTCACCCACCAGTGTAGGTTCGTTAGTCAGAATCTTCAGGCCGGTGGATTGTGGCTCACCGTCAGGATAGACATCGTCTGCGGTGAGAATACCGACGACTCCGTCCATCGCCAGGGCGGCGGAGGCATCGATATCCAGAACCCGTGCATGGGGAATCGGACTGGTGAGTAATCTTGCATAAACCATCCCTTCGCGGGTGTAGTCTTCTGCGTACTTAATTCGTCCAGTGACCTTACCCGGCACATCTGGTGGAACAAAATCTTTTCCAATATGCATATATGCCATGATAGTTATCCTATTTCTGCGGCGCGCATGACGCCATCCAGGTAAGAGTCATAAGAACCGCAACGACAGAGATTTCCAGACATACCCTGGCGTGCTTCTTCTCGGGTCGGGTTGGGGTTGGTGCGCAACAGCGCTACCGCTGCCATCACCTGCCCAGGTGTGCAGTAGCCACATTGGGGAGAAAGGGACTCCACGAAGGCCTGCTGAACTGGATGCAGGTCGCCATTGGCTGATTCGAGACCTTCGACCGTCTCGATCATTCCAGCTTTCACGGAATGGGTCAGCACCGAACAGGCATAGGTGGCTATTTCATCCACCAGCACTGTACAGGCACCACACTCGCCGCGGTTGCAGCCTAACTTGGTTCCAGTCAGGCCAAGCTTGTAACGCAGCGTCGATGCCAGAGTCTCCTGAGGAGCGACATCAACATTGCGGACCTGGCCGTTTACATTGATTCGAATCAGACGCTCGACATAGCCGGCGGGGCGGTCCTGGCCATTGGCTGCATACCACATGGTAGTAGTAGTCGCCGCCGCGCCAGAGGCAATGACCCCTTTTATGAAGCGTCGTCGGGTTAGTTTTGGGTTCACGGGTTAGTCGCCTCCTGAATAAGGACTAGGAATTCTGTTAACGGTAATCTTGTGAGAGAAGATTGTTATTGTTCTGTTTATCCCTTGTCTAAATGAGAATTGTTCGCATTTAGACTGCTGCTATTGTATTGCGATATCGCTCGTTAGAGTAAATCACCTGCTGGTTTTTAGCAAGCAAGCAACTTCCGTGCATGGCTTGAGTGGTGCTGGCTTCAGCCCATTCGATTCGGCTTGATTCCAGCACCGAATTACACTGCAGAATCGCTTCGATTATCCGCTGGTTTTCTTGTCTGTTCGGAAAACAGAGCTAGGTGGTTTGAATCTTCAAGCAGACGCATTCAGGAAGGGCATATTTTGTCGATCCTTGCCTGGCAAAAGCGAATTGACCCCTCCATGACAGGACATACTGCTCCCATTTTTAATAACACGGCAATTTCAAGAAGGCGCATGAAATCAGCCACTTAGCTCGCTGAAGAATCTGCTGAAACCCGCGTATACCTTGACATATTCTGCTGTGATGTTATTTTGTCCGGCCCTTCCCTGTGTGCATATAAGTACTGATTTGCGGAAGGGAAAGAAGAATAATTCGCCAAGTCCTACCAGGCCAAATTCCGCAGCGTTATGCCTACCCCCGAAAGGCGCAGCCTTCGTCAGGGTGGACAGCCATCGGCAAGGTAGAAGGCAATCGAGAAAAAAACAGGACGAATTGCTGCGGTCGGTGTCTATTGAGAACCGGTGTTATAAGCACCAGGAAAATGATGCTTTAGCAGGATTCGAGTGAGATTTGCAACGAAATGCACAAAGTAGAGAAGCTGCCATTGAAGTTTGGCTATCCTGAAAAGACGGGACTGTATGACCCTTCACAAGAAAAGGATTCCTGCGGTGTCGGCTTCGTTGCCAACATCAAGGGCAAGCCCAGTCACCAGATCATGCTGGATGCCTACCATCTGAATTCCCGCATGGATCATCGCGGTGGTTGCGGATTCGAAGCCAATACCGGCGACGGTGCCGGCATCCTGATGGCCACTCCCCACAGTTTCTTCAACAAGATTGCCAAACAGGAATTGGGCGCGGAGCTGCCTCCAGCCGGACAGTACGCGGTCGGCAACATCTTCCTTCCGCAGATCGAAGCTGAACGAGAAACCTGTACGCAAGTAATCAATCAGATCGTTGCCGAAGAAGGTCAGATACTCATAGGGTGGCGCGATGTTCCGGTTGATCCCGAGAGTGCCGATGTCGGACCCGCCGCCCGTATGGCTCAACCGCACATCGCGCAACTCTTTATTGCCGCTACCGAGGGCCTCGAACACGAACAGTTTGAAAGAAAGCTGTACGTAATCCGCAAGCGCTTTACCCATCGCCTGCGCAACGATGCCTCTCTGCTTGAGGCCAAACAGCTCTTTGCCTGCAGCCTGTCTACCAAAGTAATCGTCTATAAAGGGATGCTGACGCCGGGTCAACTGTTTCCTTTCTATCACGATCTTACTAATCCCGCTTTCGAAACCCATCTGGCCATGGTGCACTCTCGCTTCAGCACTAATACCTTTCCATCCTGGGATCGGGCACAGCCGAATCGCTTCATGAGCCATAACGGCGAAATCAACACCCTGATGGGTAATGTAAATTCCATGGTGGCACGCCAGGGCAAGGTCAAGACCGACGTTTTCGGCGACAGCCTGCAGCAGATATTCCCTGTCATCGATGCGGATTGTTCTGATTCCGGCAGTTTTGATGCCGTACTCGAATTTCTATTGCTCTCGGGTAGATCGTTGGCCGAAGCCACCATGATGATGATTCCTGAAGCCTGGCAGTCCAATGCCAACATGGCTCAGGAAAAAAAGGATTTTTATGAATACCATTCTGCCTTGATGGAACCCTGGGATGGACCCGCTTCCATCGTCTTTACTGACGGCAAATACATCGGTGCAGTGCTGGACAGAAACGGCCTGCGTCCGAGCCGCTTCTACGTAACTCACGATGACAAATGCATCATGGGATCGGAAGTAGGCGTGCTGCATGTCGATCCTGCTAACGTCAAACTGAAGGGCCGACTGCAGCCCGGCAAGATGTTTCTGCTGGATTTTGAACAGGGCCGCCTGATTCCGGACGAGGAAGTCAAACAGATCATCTGCAACAGGCGACCTTATGGTGAATGGCTGGCGGAACAGAAAGTCACGCTGGCGGACATCGTCAGCGGTAGCGCCGCCCGTTCCCTCGATGCCGAGGATACCCTGCATCGCATGCAGGCGTTTGGTTACACCACCGAGACCATGCAGTTCATGTTGATTCCGCTGGTCACTGAAGCCCGCGACCCACTGGGTTCCATGGGCAATGATTCGGCACTGGCGTGCTTATCCGATAAGCCCCGTATGATTTATGATTACTTCAAGCAACTGTTCGCCCAGGTGACCAATCCGGCTATCGATTCCATTCGGGAAGAAGT
>DMJN01000098.1 GCA_003451715.1 Gammaproteobacteria bacterium
ACTCCGGTGTTCGAGTGCCTGCGCGAAAACTTTCCCAAGGCCAGGATCACCGCCCTGGTGAGGCCCTATGCCAGGGGAATTCTCGAGGATGCACCGTGGTTTGACCATCTTGTGGATTGCAACGATAAGAATTGGCAGGGATTGAAAAACATTCGCCACGAGCTTGCACCCATGCAACCCAAGTTTGGCCTGTTGCTGCCCAATACAAGCCATTCTTTTCTAACTTTCAAATTTGCGGGAGTGCCACGCATCTACGGCTACAGAAGAAACCTGCGTAAATATTTTCTTAGTGGTGGACCTGACCCGGTTATGGAGGATGGCGCGGTGAAGCCTTCGCCGATGCAGGACTACTACCTGGAATTATGCCGCTACCTCGATTTAGAACTGCCAGAGTACCCCCAAGCAAAATTGTATATCTCCGATGCGCTTTCAGCGAAAGGTGCAGCACGGCTGAAATCCTATGGGATTGAGCCACAAGATCGCATCATCGGATTGAATCCTGGTGCCAGCTTTGGTTCTTCGAAATGCTGGCCAGCGGAACATTTTGCTCAACTTGCGGAACTACTGCAGAACAAATTGCACTGCAAATTGTTATTGCTAGTAGGTCCCGGAGAAGAAGCCATAGCTGCAAGCATTGTGCAGGCAAGCAGCGCAACAATCATCAATACCGCCGCAGACAATATCGACCTGGCTGAGCTGAAGCCGCTCGTTAAACGCTGTGACCTGCTGGTAACAAACGATACGGGTCCTCGGCATTATGCGGTAGCATTCAATATTCCCCATATCGTGCTTATGGGACCGACCAATGCTATCTATACGGCGACCAACCTGGAGTTATCGACGGTGTTACAGAAAGACCTGCCCTGTGTACCCTGCCACAAGAAGACCTGCCCGCTGGGACATCATGCCTGCATGACAGAAATTTCCCCGCCCATGGTTATGGAGGCCGCCTGCACAGCACTGGGTAGCACTACATGAGAGCCTCTTATTACCAGGAACAGTGGCAGGCGCTGCAGCAAGCGCCAACGGATGAAGCCATCGAATCGCTAGCTCAGCGTGTCGCTTGCAGTTTTGTGGATCGCTATTACTACAGCGATGAATACAATCGGGACTACATCCAGCTGTTGTGCGAGATGGCTACCCACTTCTCAGATCCGGCACAGAATCAGCTTGCTGCCAGTGCCCTGTTCGGGATTGTCATCGAGCGTCTGTGTGATGATTTCGAAGAACTGCAGACTGAGACCTATAACCGGCTTATCTGCCAGGTGGTGAATTTTCTGTGCGAGCACGAGGGCGGCCGGCAATTGGAATCTGAACTGAATGGATTTCATTTACGCACCGAAGAACAGCTGTATGAGCGCATCGAAACAATTCGCCTCAGCCCCGACCGGCGCCTGCCGGGCATGGTCAGGCCGAAGAAAATCCTGGTGCTTTCCCGGATTACCATTGGCGCCGATGTGGCGATAACCAGTGTAATCTGTCAGCGCATGGCAAATTACTATCCCGATGCCAGCATCATCGTGTTCGGTGACGCCAAGCTTAAACAGGTCTTCGGTGATGAGTCCGGCATACTCGTGCACGAGTTGAGTTATTCCCGGCGAGGAGGCTTGCTGGAACGGTTTCTTGTGTGGCTGGACCTGCTAAAACAAGTCCGCGCAGAGATAGACAGCCTTTCACCGGCCGAATTTCTGTTGCTGGATCCTGACTCTCGACTCACTCAGCTGGGTGTGCTGCCGCTGGTACCGCTGCAGAACTATCGATTCTTTAATTCCCGCGGCAAGAAAGGCTACTCAGCCAAGGCATCGGTCTCGGAACTCACCAATGGGTGGCTGGACAATATACTCGGCAATCATGAATTCTGTTACCCCTCGGTATGGCCCGATTCCAACTGCTTACAACAGGCCCAGCAGCTCAGAAAAATCCTCGATCCCGATGCACAGACAAACCTGATCACCCTGAATTTCGGCGTGGGTGGCAACGCCCGCAAACGTGTAGATGGAGATTTCGAGTCGGATCTGGTAATGGCTTTGCTGCGTGATCCAAATACGCGCGTGATTCTCGACATGGGTTTTGGTGAAGAAGAACGCAATCGCAGCGAACTCATTATCGAGGTGGCATCCAAAAATGGCATTGCTACACAATCTGTACGATTCGATGAACTAACTACTGTTGCACTCAACTGTCGATTGTTAGGTGTTGAATGCACGGTGGGAGAAATTGCCGCACTCATCGCTAACAGCGATGAATTTATCGGCTACGATTCTGCTTGCCAACACATTGCGGCGGCCGAAGAAGTAAAGACCTATACCGTATTCGCCGGCTCCAACAACGTCCGCTTTATTCGGCGCTGGCATGCCTGTGGTGAGAACACCAGCGAGATAATCTATGTCGATACCATCTCCAAAGACACCCAGGTCGACAATGCCGACATCATTGCTCGGTTGATGGATCTCAGGCAGCCTTAGCCAGCTAGAAAATGGAATAAATGGGATCAGAGTAAAAACTATTACCCCTCGGCAGCGCATAAATGGGGTCAGAGTAAAAACTATTACGCTATTCTGCCGAGTTCATATCAGGAGAAATAGTTTTTACTCTGACCCCGTTAGTGCGTTGGCTAGTGCGCCTCTTCTTCCTCAGCAGCAGCCGGCAGAGCCAGTGCTGTCAGCTTGGAGCTGGTTTGCAGCATGATGTACTGATGTCCATCGTGCACCCAGGAGCTCATGCCGTAGCTGGATCGTCCCGGCGCTTCGATCTCACCGATGATCTCACCACTGGCCTTGTCGATCGCCCAGAGCATCGGCGTACCGTCGCTGGCCTGATCCGAATAGATCAGCATGTTAGCAGTGGCCACCATCGGTACCAGGGCGCCGGTTCCGGTGTTGCCAATTTCATCCAGATCAGCACCCGCACGCTCGAAGGCGGCTGCATAACGCTGTGGCGTTTCACCGGTGGGAATTTCGAATGCCTTCTCACCAGTGTTCATGTCATAGGCGGTAATGGTGCTATAGGGTGGCTTCCACAGTGGAATGCCGGCCGGATGGCGAGGCGGTCTCGCGGTTGCACCTGGGACACCATTGGCATACTGCGCTGTGGTGACTCCGGTGGAGTTCGGGAATAACAGGTCAGCCTCTTCACCTGGAATCAGGCGCAGTGCAAAACACGCCGTATGGGAGTTGACATACATGTAGCCCGTGGTGGGATCGGCAACCGGTGGTGAAGTAATGTTCACACCTCCAGAGCCACCGGGGCAGTTCATCGCGGCATATTTACCCTCCGGGTTATCCGCGTGAATCGGTGGATTGAACAAACCACCCATTACGTAGTCTTCCACGGCTTCCAGCGCCTGTGCTTTCAGCTCAGGGGTGAAATCCACCAGGTCGTCTTCCGTGATTCCCTGCATGGCATAGGGCTCAGGCCAGGTCACGTGGGGCTGAGTCGGTGACAGTACCTCACCGGGTACGATGGAAGGTGGCACGGCCCGCTCCACGATGGGCCAGATCGGCTCACCGGTGATGCGATTGAAGGAGTACAGCCAGCCCTGCTTGGTAGCCTGGATAACCGCAGGAATCTCTCGGCCTTCCACGTTCAAATCGAGCGCAATCGGAGCGGTTGGTGTATCGAAATTCCAGATTTCATGATGCACGAACTGGAAGTGCCAGGCCCTCTCTCCGGTGCTGGCATTCAGTGCAATCAGAGCGGCACCGTAGAGATTATCTCCGGGTCGAAAGCCACCGTAATAGTCGATGGTCGCGCTGTTGGTTGGGATAAATACCAGATCGTTTTCAGGGTCGGCAGACAGCGGGGCCCAGGATGAGACATCACCGGTCCATTCCCAGGCATCGTTCTCCCAGGTTTCGTGGCCGTACTCGCCCGGCTTGGGAATGACGTTGAATTTCCACTTGAATGTACCTGTCTTGACGTCGTAGCCAAGAATATCGCCTGGTACGTTTTCGATACGCGCCTGGTGGTAGCCCTGCTCGGCAGAGTTACCCACCACGATGGTGTCATTGACGACGATCGGTGGTGAAGAAGAGGTGATATAACCGGTTTCCAGGGGGATGCCCTCGTAGGGATCGTATGGGTGACCCAGGTCGGCTATCAGATCCACCACACCTGATTTGGGGAAGCCATCGATTGGCACTTCTTGTCCCCAGTTTTCCAGTGGAATGCCGGTTTCCGCATCCAGTGCGGTCAGGAAGAAAGCAGGTGAAATAATCAGGATTACGCCACGACCCTCGATCTCGGTATAGGTCACACCCTTACCGTAATCGGCGCGCATGGAGTACTCACCGCGAGGCGTATTCGGCTCACGGTAGGACCAGATAGTCTCACCGGTCTTGGGATCGATGGCGATCACGTGACGGTTGTACCCAGCCACGGTGTAGAGCATGCCATTGATATAGGATGGAGTTGATCGGCCACTGACTGCGCCGAAGCTCGCGCCATCCCACTCCCAGGCCACATCGAGGTCACTGAAGTTATCCGCAGTAATCTCCGCCGCAGGGGTATAACGAGTATGGGCATAATCATTGCCCAGGGTAAACCATTCGATGGTGTCTTGAGCGAAAACCAAGCTCGGCAGAGCTATCAGAGTAGCCCCCAAAGTCAGTAACGCTTTTTTTAGTTTTAGAGTATTCAAAATATCCTCTCCTAGCTCTCTAGATAGGCCTCAACAGCTAGCTGAGGCCTGAAATGCGCCGGTTTTCGTCAATAGGGTGACAAGTTCCAGTTTTGGTAAATTCGAACCTTGTATCCTGCCACAAATAGGGCTCTTAGGGTGAAACTAAAATGTTTCAAATTGTAGTTATAGGGACAGATCTATTTATTGGCCAGTAAGTTACTTGATTAACGAAGAAATCAATCAATAAATTGATCTGTCCCTATTTAACTAGAAAGTACCACTAATCCTCAGCGACAGCCGTCTTCCCGAGTTGCCACACTGATCCTCGATTTCCTCGAGAATGCCGTCGGAAATGCGGCCCACAAAGCGCTGTCGTTCGCGGCAGAATTTGGCATTGTTGAAGC
>DMJN01000053.1:0-2066 GCA_003451715.1 Gammaproteobacteria bacterium
AGGAACTGATCTGTTCCTGAAGAGCGGTGTACGACCGATAGACAGCAAGTGCAAGACAGATGCGATTCCTGGACAACACGGCCAGCGTCGTGGCCGCTTGTCTGACTACGGTGTGCAACTTCGCGAAAAGCAGAAAGTACGACGTACCTACGGTGTTCTCGAAAAACAATTCCGTGGCTACTATAAAGAAGCGGCCCGCCAGAAGGGTGCTACTGGTGAAAACCTGTTGCAATTACTGGAATGTCGCCTGGACAACGTAGTTTATCGGATGGGTTTTGGATCCACTCGTGCTGAATCGCGCCAGTTGGTCTCGCACAAATCGATCTGTGTTAACGGTGATGTGGTCAACATTCCCTCCTTCCAGGTTGTGGAAGGTGATGTTGTAACTGTTAGACAAAAAGCCAGGGAGCAGCTACGAATTAAATCTGCATTGGAATTGGCAGCTCAGCGTACTGAAATTGATTGGGTCTCGGTTGACTCGAAAAAAATGGAAGGACAGTTCACCCGCAAGCCGGACCGTGCTGATCTGCCTCCTGAGATCAATGAAAGCCTTATCGTCGAGCTATATTCCAAGTAGTGACAATCACATAGAGGGTGGATTACATGCAAATATCTTTATCAGACTTTCTTACACCACAAGTGATACAGGTTGATGAGTTTGACAAGTGTCATTCCAGGGTAGTTCTGGAGCCATTGGAAAGAGGCTTCGGTCATACTTTGGGGAATGCACTGCGCCGAATCCTGCTTTCATCAATGCCTGGCAGTGCGGTGGAAGAAGTCGAAATTGATGGTGTTGTTCATGAATACAGCACGATTGAGGGCGTCCGGGAAGACGTTATCGAAATACTTCTAAACCTTAAGGGGGTTGCTGTAGTTCTGAATAACAAAGAAGAATCAGTACTGACGCTATCAAAGAAAGGTTCTGGCACTGTCACTGCTGGAGATATCGATGAGGATCATGATGTTGAGATTATTAATCCTGATCACGTTATCGCGAATCTCAATACCAATGGCGAACTGAACATGCGTCTGACAGTTCGTGCGGGTCGCGGATACTCACCTGCGGACAGTCGTGTGGAAGAGGAAGAAGAAACCCGCGCAGTGGGTAAATTATTACTGGATGCCTCTTACAGTCCCGTTATGAGAGTTTCCTATTCCGTTGAGAATGCCCGTGTAGAGCAGAGGACCGATCTCGATAAACTGATTATCGATCTGGAAACTAACGGCACCATTGAGCCGGAAGAAGCGATTCGCCGCGGCGCCACTATCCTGCAGCATCAGCTGAGTGTGTTCGTCGATCTGCAGAGTGAAATCATCGCCGAACCAGAAGAGCATGAAGATGAGATCGATCCCATATTACTGCGTCCGGTAGATGATCTTGAGCTCACTGTTCGCTCAGCCAACTGTTTGAAGGCGGAAGATATTTACTTCATCGGAGACTTGATTCAGCGAACTGAAGTCGAATTATTGAAAACGCCGAACCTGGGTAAGAAGTCTCTGACAGAGATTAAGGATGTTCTTGCCACGCGTGGACTGTCACTCGGTCTGCGCCTGGAAAACTGGCCGCCCTCCAGCCTCAAGTCTGACGACCGGGCAGCCTAAACAAAGAGAGTATAGAGTTATGCGTCATCGACACAGCGGTCGCCAGCTAAATAGAAATAGTTCGCACCGAATAGCCATGTTTCGAAATATGACTTCGTCTCTGGTTGAACACGAAATTATCAAAACCACGTTGATCAAGGCCAAGGAATTGCGTTCGATTGCAGAACCACTAATCACACTGGCCAAGAAAGACAGCGTTGCAAATCGTCGACTCGCGTTCAACCGAACTCGAAATAAGGCGACCGTAGGCAAGCTCTTCACGGAACTGGGCCCGCGTTATGCTGAACGCCCGGGCGGCTACATACGAATTCTCAAGTGTGCTGAACGCGCTGGTGACAAGGCACCGATGGCTTATGTTGAGCTGGTGGACCGCCCTATTCAATCAGACGATGACACCGAGGGCGAAGCAGAATAAAAAGGGATCCGAAAAAGGGTTCGCGAAAAAGGGGTCGGAGGGACTATTT
>DMJN01000053.1:2445-6401 GCA_003451715.1 Gammaproteobacteria bacterium
AAATAGTCCCTCCGACCCCTTTTTTTACCCCCTTTTTGCCAATTGCATGAATCTTCCGTCTACACGCGATTATCTGGAACTCCTTCTGCTTTCAGCAATCTGGGGATCTTCATTCCTGTTCTTGCGTATTGCATCACCCGAGTTTGGGCCAGTATTCCTGATTGAAATGCGCGTCTTGAGTGGTTTGGTAGTACTGCTGCCACTAAGCCTGCTGTTGGGCAAGCATGAAGAAGTTTTTAAACATTGGCGAATGATATTCGTCGTTAGCCTGACTAACATGGCGGTGCCGTTCTGTTTCTTCGCCTATGCTGCCTTGAATACCAGTGCAGGTCTGCTTTCAATCCTAAACGCTACCGTACCTTTCTTTACTGCCATTGTTGCGCTGGTATTTTTCCAACAACGATTGTCGGTGCTGGCCATCGGCGGGATGCTGATCGGATTTATCGGGATTGTCGTGTTGGTATTTAATCCAGCCGGGTTTGCTTCGGGAACCGGTAGTGCTCTGGCGGCACTTGCCGCGTTGTTTGCCTGCGTCCTTTACGGTATCGCGCTCAACCTGGTGGCCCACAAGCTTCAGGGTGTCTCAGGCATGTCAATAACCGTGGGAAGCCTGTTTTTCTCAAGTATCGTGCTGCTACCTTTTGCGCTCTGGCAACAGCCTGTGAATTTACCCCAGGGTTCGGTTTGGCTAAGCGTCCTGGCACTAGGCGTGCTGTGTACGGGATTCGGCTATATTCTGTTTTATCGTCTGATTGCCAGAATTGGCTCTCAACAGGCCATCATGACAACCTATTTAATCCCACTTTTCAGTATGTTATGGGGATATTTGTTTCTTGCGGAAAGTATCACATTTTTTATGCTTGTTGGCTGTATGCTAGTGCTCACCGGGGTGGCTATGACGACTGGCAAACTGCCCCGATTTGCACTATTTTCGCAACATGACTCTACCTGACCAGGCTTGAAGTCTGCCCCTTCAGGGGTTCGCAAAGCCTGCGGAAGGGCAGTAGATTGAGATGATTGGAAGGATTTGTGCGAGGAAGTACAAATTGTACAGGTAAATAATTCCTGATAAAGTAACCAGTCATCAAATGCCGTAACGGCGCTACTAGCGGCGCAAATCTGACTAAAAAATACAATGAGATATTTAAGCAGCAGAGATTTAGCGGCCAATTCGAAAGGCTGTATTGGTAAGGTATAAAGAGTTCGCAGGATTGGAGCCAGAATCAAACCATGCAAGCAGAAATAGCAGAAGCAATTGAAACTGTAGAGTTCGAAGGGGAAGAATCGGCTTCGAGTTCAGTCACGATTGATCTTCAGCCACCCCCGTTCGCAGAAGTTCATGATGGCCCGGACTATGACAAGTCTACGGTTACGATCGAGCTAAGCAATAATAGTCGTGTCAAGGGAAAGCTTCTCAAATTCAATGCGACTGACGAGGCCATCAGTATTCTCGAACCCAGAGCCGTGGTGCCTACCGATATTGACATGGACACCATCAAGTACATGCGTCTGGAAAACCCTACCAACTAATGATTGGCAGTCCTGGAACTCCGGGGATCGATGTCGACACGGAGGCACGTAGTTTCGAAGTTTACTTCAGTGATCGTACCGAACTCACAGGCAAGACTTACGGTACTAGTACTGACAAGAACGGCATCCACATCTATGAGCAAACCAAGGTTGGGCGCAAGTGGCGCTACTGTACACACCTGTTTGTTGTTCATGCAGCAATTGAAAACCATATCTTCGGTGGTCAGATTGGTGAAATGCTGGATGAAGACAAGCAGATTTCACAGGAGGCACTGGATACTGCATTACAGGATCAACAGGAAGAACGTTCCAGGTTACTGGGTGAATACCTGGTTACCCAAAAAATCGTCGATGCCAACGAGCTGGAAGGAGCGCTATCCCGTCAGAAAAACATGCCAAACCTCAAGCTCGGGGAAATTCTGGTCGGCGAAGACCTGGTTACCGATGCACAGTTAAATGAGGCATTAAAAGAATAGAAGAAAAAGCGCAAAGGCGCTCTGGGTGAGATTCTCGTCGGTAGGGGTGTCATCGAGAAAGATCAGATTCAGCAGGCGCTGGCGAAAAAGCTCGGCATACCATTTATAAATCTGCGGGAATTTACGGTCGAACCCGAAGTTGTCCGCATGCTGACGGCCGCCATTGCCTTCAAGCACAAAGTAGTACCGCTCTATGTCTACGAAGGCAAGATCGTCGTCGCCATCGAGAATCCAATGGATTGGCAGGTTACCGATGCGCTGAGTTTTAATATCAACAAGTATGTCGAACCGGTTATGGCGTCGCCGGAAGATATAAACTGGGCGCTGCAATTCTACTATACCTCCGAAGACATCGAGTCCACCATGGAGGACTACGAAGCCGATATGGAGGGCGGCCTGGAAGAAGATGACGATTACGACGAAACAATCTTTTCTGCAGTCGAAACCCAGCAAGTTACTGACAATGTCGTTGTTCGTATTGTTAATAAAATTATAGAGGATGCCCATCGACAGAAGGTTTCAGATATTCATATCGAACCTGGTATGGGCAAGCAGAAAGTAATCGTGCGCTTCCGCAAGGATGGCGTAATGGCTACTTACTACAAGTTTCCAACCAAGTATCGGGCAGTTTTTGTTTCCCGTATCAAGGTGATGGCTCACCTGGATATCTCCAACAAGAACAGGCCCCAAGACGGCAAGATAAACTTCCGCCACTTCGCTCCCATAGATATCGAACTGCGTGTCGCCACCATTCCCACTGCAGGTGGCATCGAAGATGTTGTTATTCGTATTCTCAGTGGTGGCAAGTGTATGCCGGTGAATGCAATCGGGCTAAGTACACCCAATCTAGACAATCTTATGGCTGGAGTAACCAAGCCCTACGGATTATTCCTGGTGTGCGGACCCACCGGTTCCGGTAAGAGTACCACCCTGCACTCGATTCTGAATTATCTGAATTCAACCGAACGGAAGATATGGACAGCAGAAGATCCGGTGGAAATTACTCAGCCAGGTCTCAGGCAGGTAGAGGTCAACGAGAAAGTCGGCATGACTTTCTCCGGGGCGATGCGTGCCTTTCTGCGAGCCGATCCCGATATCATAATGATTGGTGAGATGCGTGATACCGAAACCGCTGGCACAGCGATCGAGGCCTCACTGACTGGTCACCTAGTATTGTCTACACTACACACCAATAGTGCTGCCGAGAGCATTGTGCGTCTTCTGGATATGGACATGGATCCGTTCAACTTCGCCGATGCCATGATTGGGATTTTGTCACAACGACTTACCAAGACCTTGTGCACCTCTTGCAAGAAGTCCTATGTTCCAGAAACGAGCGAACTGGAGTTTCTGGCTACAGAATTTTGCCGGGAAGCAATTCCAGATGGGTCTCGTTCCGATCCAGAGGAAGAGGTTGTTGCGACGCAGTTAGAAGAGTGGCGCCAGAGCTACACACAGAAAGGTGAATTCACGCTGTACAAGGCGCCAGGTTGCCCCGCCTGCCTGGATACCGGGTATCGAGGCCGAATGGGTGTACATGAATTATTGATGAGCACGCCTGACATCAAGAAGATGATTCTGCGCAGAGCTCCAGCAGCAGAGATTCACTTCGAAGCAATCAATTCAGGCATGCATACTCGAAAGCAGGATGGTATCGAAAAGATTCTGCTCGGTTATACCGATTACACGCAGGTCAGAACGGTATAGGGGACTCTCACAACTTAACAACTTAACTTCACTTCACGCAGGCTTTGCGAGCTAGCTCAATTCCGTTGAGTTGTTAAGTTGTGAATGTCCCCATAAGAAAACCCGATCATTGTCAAGTGATCGGGTTTTTTATTTTCTACCGTTTTAAAAAATAACTAGTGAGCTGCACCAGCTACAGGTGCGGCGGCGGGCAAAGCCATGGCTGTCAGCTTCGATCCTGTTTGCAGCATGATGTACTGATGC
>DMJN01000006.1 GCA_003451715.1 Gammaproteobacteria bacterium
CGATTAGGGAGGACGAAGCGAAAGTCAAAGACTTGAGTGAAAGCGATGAAGCTGCCCGGCTTAAGATGACTAAATGTCATCTTAAAGAAGGGCGTAGTCCCCAAAGAATATTGTCTGCAAAGAAGTTGGATGATAGTATGAAGAAATAAACCTAGGAGGAGTACCCAAGTGGCTTAAGGGGACGGTTTGCTAAACCGTTAGTGGTCGAAAGGCCAGCGAGAGTTCGAATCTCTCCTCCTCCGCCATACTCTGCCTCACCAAACTGCACTCCCCAAATTCAATACTCCGCACGGGCCGAATCTGCAATCCGAATAGGGCGGTGGAGGAGAGTAAGAGAACTCTCGCAGTTCGAAAGGCACGCCAGCGCCGCAGGCCGGATCTTGTTCCCGACAAATCCGGCACACCTACATCCTTGTAGGCGACAGCCGAAGGCTGCCCCGAAGGGGATCGCCCTCGCTTAGTAGCTCTGAAGCTGGTAAATCGCTTTCACCAATCTAGAAAAGATTGGGTTGGAGTTAATTTGGCTTAGCCCTGTGTGAATCAATCTCTCCGGTTTAACCCTCCAGCCTGCACGAACCAATCTGGCGACTCAATTTCCCCGTATTACTCGCTATTTCAAACCGTAAAGCCAGGGGAGAATGTTTCGCTCCCCCTGTTCAACAGACACGCCAGCACCGCTGCCCAGAGCATAATCCCATCAAATCCGGCACACCCACATCCCTATAAGTAACAGCCCCTGGCTATTTACCTCAAATTCCAGCGTTTACGGGCGATTAGAAGTAGTATGACCTGATCAATAGCCCTGCTTATATCTTGCTGCAAATCAACAGAGCAGGATGATATTTCTTGTAGATTGTAAGCGTGGACATCAATTGAGATAGTCTTTATTGTTCCTATGCTCCTATTTATTGTCCGGGTATGGCTAAAATTTGAGTAATTCACTTCATCCAATTAAGCACTGGCTGCACGCCGTGGTGGACATAGTGTCCAATCTCTGGCGTTCTCGATTCTGGGCTAATGTGCCAAGCACTGTTGAATATCCGGCAAAGGTGGCGAATGATTTTTTTGGAATCAATATAGCTGCCTCAGTTGATCCTGAGTGTGATACTTACATTATCGATCGGCTCAGGGAATTGAGTATTGGTCAAGTGCGTATGGATTTCAGCTACTGCTCTCCTGGTGGTGATGCCGAGCGTATGCTTGAGCGTGTGTTAACCGAGGGATTCGATGTGCTTCTGGATATCTTCCCACCCAGTGAAGAGGCGGCAATTCTGCATCGGGACGAGTCTGCAAGATTACGCTGGCGTGATTTTATAGCTGAGGTTTTTGACTCCTATGCAGACCGGGTCAGCATCTTCGAGATTGGTAGCACACCCAATCGTAGTCGCTGGTCCGGATTCCATTCCAGGAGTTACATTGTTGCCTGGGAAATTGCGTGTGAATTGGCAGATTCAAGGTCATTGAAACTGGCGGGGCCAAATATTTCAGATTTTGAACCCCTTTATAATATTGGTTATCTGTCGGCCATGCAGCGAGCATTCAAGAGGCCAGTCATTCACACTGACAATCTATTTGTGGAGCGGGTCATTGAACCTGAGCAGAATGATCATCGGGTTTTTGGACAACTACTAAAAAATCGATTGAAGTTTAATCTGCTCAAGAAGGCAAGGGTGATCGATGCTATTGGGCGGCAGTTTAATGCCGTTGCGACCTATTGCACTTACAAGATGTGGACCACCAAACGTCTGAAAAGATATGGCGCTAATTGGGAACAAAAACGGGCTGACTACCTGGTCCGGTATCTGATTCTGATTGCCACCAGCGGTGCGGTTGAACGAGTCTATTGGGGCCCTTTGATTTGCAACAGAGATGGGCTGATCGATTGTGGCGATGATGGCTATCCAGTCATTGATAATGTCAGTTTCTATCGGGAGATTCGCGGGCAACTTTCAGATTTTGTAATCCGCCCTGCATTTTTGGCACTGGGACTGGTTGCCAGAGAGCTCCCACAGTCTGAATGTATTCAAGGTATCAGTGCTGACAACGGATTGAGTCACTTTGTATTTCGTACTGCAGATCAGCGAGAGTTTCATGTTTGCTGGTGTCGAGACCGGCGGCAACTGGATCTTAATGTTCTATACCCCAAGGATAGTCTGACCGCTGCACAGTTACTTAATAACACAGGGCAGCCACTTGAGATCCCACCCTTGGCAATCACCGAACAACCCCTTTTTATAAACTGGGAGGCCGGGGCAGTTGCCCACAGACCAGACAGGGAAACCATTGAAACGGCAGATATCGATCAGGAGATACGTTACCCGGTTGTTGAAGGGTGCCAGAATCAAACTGTAGTTGATGACAAATGGCAGGGCGTAGTGACCGTCAGAGATGGAGCGGATATCAAGAGCTGTCTTGCAGATCTCACCCCTGATGCACTGGCTGCCAAACCGGAGATCAGCGTTCTGCGGGACAAACGCAACCGACTATGGACAATTAGCAGTGATCTCTATCCGGAGCAGCCGCTGGTAGTCAAACTCAATCGAGCGCGTGGGATTAAGAAATTCACCTATCGATTCCTGCAGAGCAAAGGGCTGCGACACTGGAACAATGCCAGTGAAATGCTGCGACGGGGTATTTCAACCCCACGACCGGTAGCCTACTTTGAGCAAGCCATAAACAGCGGCACATCTGACAATTATTATGTGTGTGAATTCGTAGCTGACGCTTTTTCTGCTCGCAATGTATTTACCAGTATACAAGAGGGTAATGATTCCTTTCGCGGCTTCACCAAGGTAGACCTCATCGACCGTATTGCGAAATTCATCTACGATTTTCATTCTCGAGGGATCATCCATCGGGACTTATCATCGGGTAACCTGATGATGAAGATAGATGATGAAGGAAATCTGAAGATGTTTCTTACCGATATTGGCAGGGCAAAAATTTTCGAACTTGATAGACCTTCTGCCAGAGAATGTTTACTGGACCTGATGCGCATCTGTTACAAATTGAGTTGGTCAGATCGTGAGTTGTTTATAGCCAGCTATAATGAGGCACGCGGTGAAGTACTTACACATTGGTGGCGGATACCGCTGTACTATTACGAATACAAACAGAAGACCAAAAAAACTATCAGGAACTGGGCGAAGACCTTGGTAGGGGATGCTAACAAAATAATAAAATACTAAAGGGGCTGCCCGTAGATAGGTGGGATAAAAACTATCTCTCAGAGTCCATGGTTTGTTCCAGACGTTCCAAGATCGATTAAGGAGGATTCCTGGTTTGATAATTTTTCGCTACCTCAGCAAGCAAATCCTACAGATTGTTTCTGTTGTGACAGCGGTATTGCTGGTTGTGGCGCTTACCGGACGCTTTATTCAATATCTGGGTGATGCGGTTGCAGGTGATAAATCGCCGGATATCTTGATGCTGCTGATGCTCTATCGCATCCCTGAATTCCTGCTCGTCATACTTCCTCTGGCGCTGTTTCTGGCAATAATCCTGACCTATGGTCGCATGTACGCAGACAACGAAATGGTCATCCTGATGAGCTCGGGTGTCAGCCAGAGACGACTCTTTTTTCACACCATGGGAGCGTCGGTTCTCATCATGCTGATTGTTGCATCTATCAGTCTGTATCTGGCCCCACTTGGTCTGCGCAAAGGCGAAGAGCTGAAATTGGTGCAAAATCAATTGACCGAAATCGATCTCATCGTGGCCGGGCAGTTTCAATCCTTTGGTGACGGCGAACGCGTAACTTATGTGGAGCGTATCCGGAATGCAGAACAGCAGGGGCGAGAATTGCACAATGTATTCGTGGCGCTAACCCCGGAAGGAACAGCCGCTGGAGAACCACCCCGAATACTGCTGGCTGACACTGCCCGACCGGAAATAGACGACGAAAATGGCTCACGCTTCATACGCCTGGACAATGTGTTGGAATACGATGGTTCGCCTGGCTCAGGCGCATTTACCATAGGCCAATTCGACAGTCAGACCATTCTTTTACCACCCCCGGAAGAATTTGGAGTGGTACTGGAAGAATCAACCCTAGCTACGACGAGCTTGCTTGGTTCGAGCGATGTGGCGCACCAGGCTGAAATGCAATGGCGCATCTCCACGCTGATCCTGATTCCGGTGATAGTCCTCATTGCGGTGCCCATGAGTCGTATTAATCCTCGGCAAGGTCGTTACAGCAAGTTATTTCCAGCGGCGTTGCTCTATGTCGCCTATTTTGTTTCGCTGGAATTTTGTCGGGATCTAATAGCCGATGGAGCATTCAGTCCAGTACTGGGGCTCTGGTGGATTCATCTGATCTTCATCGCGATAGGAATTGCTGCCTATGTTATTAGGCTGGATCAGTTTTTTGCACGCGGGAAGCCGGCTACATGAATCTACTAGATCGACATGTGCGAATTGCAGTACTGCTTTCGATTGCCATAGTGCTGGGCATTATCGTTTCCCTTGATCTGATCTTCTCGCTGATTGATGAACTGGGTGAGTCGGGCGTCGATTACACCGTGGGTAACGCACTGCTCTATGTAGCCCTGACAACACCCACCAGTATTTACGAACTTTTGCCCTTTGCCGCACTGGGTGGCACCATCTTCGGGCTTGGCGTCCTCGCTTCCAATAATGAGCTGGTAGTCATGCAGACAGCCGGCGTGCACAAGTGGCGCATAGTGCTGGCGGTGCTCAAGCCAGCCCTGTTGGTCATGGTGCTGGGTCTCCTGTTGGGCGAGTACGCGTCTCCGGCCCTGGAGCAGGTTGCAAATAGCAATAAGGCCATTCAACTGAGCGGCTCCAGTTCCATCAATTCTGAAACTGGCACCTGGCACAAGATCGGGAATGATTTCATACACATTAATGCCATAGCTCCCGGTGGGGTGCAATTGTATGGCGTTAGCCGCTATACGGCGAACGATGATCGCCAGCTAATCTCGGCGAGTTTTACCGAATCCGCACAGTACATCGAAGATGGTGATGGAGCCTATTGGAGGATGAACAATGTGCGACAGAGCCGCTTTTTTGGATCGCGTATCTCAACGACTAGCTATTCGCAAGAAAACTGGACTGCCGATCTGTCGCCTCAGTTACTGAGTCTCCTGCTTGTTGAGCCCGGCAATCAATCGATTTCAGGGCTCTATCGTTTCGCCCGGTTCTTTCAAACCGAAGGCCTGGATAGTTCCATTTATTTCCTGGCTTTCTGGAAGAAACTGCTGCAGCCATTGTCGACTCTGGTTCTAGTTGTATTAGCCATCTCTTTTGTTTTCGGTCCGCTGCGGGAAGCGACTATGGGTTATCGAATATTTATAGCCCTTGGTATTGGACTGGCATTCACCACCATTCAACGCATGATGGAACCTGTGAGTCTGATTTATGGCTTGAGCCCGCTCATGGCTGTGCTCACACCCATACTTCTCTCTGCTTGTCTGGGATTGTTGCTGATGCGGCGGGTAAGCTGATGGCCTGGATTTGTCTGCATGAGCAAGGCCGCTACAGTAATGTAGTAAAATAGAAGCAAGTGGAAGTAAAGAGTAGAAAATGTTAACCCAACATCGCAATCTGTTGTTACGCGTTGTAGTTTATAGCTTATTTTTGGCTTCTCTGATTCTGGTACTCCGCGTGGATGCCAGTAATGTAGAAGGTGAGTTTGTAGAAAACTCCCTGACAGAGAATGTTCAGGCGGCTATTTTTCTCTCCCTTGCACTGGGCATGTTGATTATGTCCATTCGTCTGCAACATGTCTCAATGTTAGCCAGCATGTTTGCGGGATTCTTCTTAGTGTCATTTATCAGGGAGCTGGACGCCCCGCTGGAACATAACATTGGCACGGGAGCCTGGCAGGCACTGGTTACGCTGGTGCTGCTGGCGATGATTTTTAGGGCAAGATCAGGCTGGGGCCAGCTCAAGCCGGAGTTTGCTTCCCATCTGGAGACTTATAGCTTTGGCTTATTCGTAGGCGGCTTTCTAACCACCTTTATTTTTTCTCGCCTGGTTGGCGTCGAAGAGATCTGGATGGCGGTACTGAAAGACAACTACTACCGTGGTGTAAAGAACGCTATCGAAGAGAGTTTTGAGTTGATGGGCGATGGCCTGTTGCTGTTTAGCGGCGTGGAGTTCTATTTCCGGTATGCCAAAAACTCACTTGCATCATCTGGTCAATAGCTATGCTATGCAATGGAAAAGCAATGTGGACATGGCTGTTCATAGAATACTTTAACTGGCACTAAAATATACGCTGATTGACCAGCACTGATCCTGCCATCTTTCCGCCACATTTAATCCGCACATCGCCTCGATTGATCGATGCTCTGGCTAGAATTGAGGTGTTAAATGAAGACTCAATCAAATCATTTTGATTGAGTCCTCCTAGAGCTCGACCCCGCTCGCAGGCCCTCGTAAGAGGGCCTTTTTTTAGGGCGCAGTAATTCTACTGTTGGAGGGGTGGTATTAACGATCTGTCTGAATATCGTCTACTGAAGATACCCGGCGCTGGTCGAGTGCGATAAAGTCGGCCAGGATTCGACCGCTTTCCAGCAACAGAGGATCACCTTCTTCCTCTTCGACCGCATCGGTTTCGGCATCATTATCTGCGACGGATACATCGTCATTATCGGGGCTTGTTGGCTCCTCTTCGCTACTCTCCTCATCGGACTCCACTACCCATTCACGGAGCGATAAGCCCTTGAGGAAGCGGCGCATATTCTCGGCATCGAATTCGGCACGACGGCTTTCTTCTCGCTGGGCCTTAACAACCAATTCATTGAGCGACAATTGTTCACGTTCGCGCAGCTCTCGAGTTCGTTCAATCTGGTCCATCAGGTATATAAAATCTGGAGATGCCTCGACGCGTTCTTCATGTAGCGCCTGCAGTTCTGGTAGCATGGTCTGGATGGAATGGTAGGCTCTGTATTCAACGGGCCGCACCGTATCCCAGGGTAGGGCACCGTCGAGACTACTCTCGCCAATGTCTTCATAGGCATCGTAGAAATCCGGAAACTGAATGTCAGGAACCACCCCGCGGTGTTGAGTACTGGCTCCCGAAATTCGATAGAACTTGGAGCGGGTCAGTTTGACCTGGCCATAATCCATGGGGATTATTTCCTGCACCGTCCCCTTGCCAAAGGTCTGACCACCTAAGACGATGCCGCGCTGATAATCCTGAATCGCGCCTGCAAAGATTTCCGAGGCAGACGCACTAGTGCGATTTACCAATACAGCCAGCGGGCCGGCATAAGCAACTTC
>DMJN01000219.1 GCA_003451715.1 Gammaproteobacteria bacterium
GAGACCTGTACCAATGGATGTTGTTACCGCGGTGATTAAACCTGCCAGCGTTACCCTTGCAGGGCAGCAACAATTTCTGCCGGACTCACACTCTCATCGGCCAGGCTAGCGGCCGGGATTTGCTGTCCACTCTTGACCAGCTGTTTTGCTGCCATGAATTCCTTCGGGCGATTCACGCACTCCACTGCAATCACACGGGAATCCTGTAGATAATACAAGGCGAAGCCAGTTTCATCGACGTTAGCTGGATCACCCCGACAGACTTCCTCGTCAAAACCTGAGCTGAGCCCTGTCATCTGCAACTTGACCTGGTACTGATCGGACCAGAACCAGGGCACGGCTTCATAGGGTGTCTGCTTGCCGCAAATATTTGCGGCGGCGACGCGCGCCTGATCGTTGGCATTCTGCACCGACTCGAGCCGGATCAGGCGCTTGAAGATGGCGCTGGGGTGGCATGTGCAATCGCCGGCGGCATATATATGCAGATCGCTGCTGCAGGCGTATTCATCTACCAGCACCCCTTCGTCAATCTCCAATCCCGCACTCTCAGCCAAGCCTACGTTTGGTACGACACCTATTCCGACTATGACGAAGTCGGCTGTGTATTCTGAACCATCGTCACAGGTGATTCTCGCTGCGTCACTGTCGCCACGGATGTCAGTGACTCCTATGGAAGTCTTAATCTCCACTCCATGGCTGGTGTGCAAGGCTGTCATGTAAGCAGACATGCGTTCACTGGTGACTCGCGAAAGAATTCGATCGGCCATCTCGATAACGGTTACTTCCAGGCCCCGCTGTTTCAGCACGGCAGCAGTTTCGAGCCCAATATAACCGGCTCCGATGATCACCGCGCGCTTGCCGGGCTGTGCCATTTCTTTCACTTGAGCGGCGTCAGCGGCCGTGCGGATATAGAAGACATTCTCCAGCGTTGCACCAAGGGGTATTGTCTGAATCAGGGCGCCAGTGCACATCGCCAACTTGTCATAATGCAAGGTCTGGCCATCGTCCAGCAACACAGCAGATGCATCCCGGTCAATTTTCAATACGGCCGTACCTAATAATAGTTCTATAGAATTGTCTTCGAACATTCTGGCGGGTCGTAAACGCATAGCATCCAGGTCTTTCTCCCCTGCGAGGAATTCCTTCGACAACGGCGGTCGATGGTAAGGCAATTCACTTTCTGCCCCAATTAATTTTATCACCCCATCCCAGCCTTCCTTACGCAATTGCAGTGCCAGGCTTACACCAGCATGACTGGCACCGATAACAATACAAACTTTTTCACTCATCAAATTTTCACCCTAACATTCTATCTACGCGTTTAGAGATTATGGTAATTGCCAGTCGATAGCTGTCTTTCCTTGTTGTTCCAGATAGGCATTGGCCTGAGAAAAATGCCGATTGCCAAAAAAGCCGCGGCTTGCAGAGAGGGGTGAGGGATGTGGAGACTGCAGCACCAGGTGCTTGTCCCGATCTATCATCGCACCCTTCTTCTGTGCATAGCTTCCCCACAAGATAAACACCAGACCGGTTTTTTGCTCATTCAGCACCTGTACGATCCGATCCGTGAATGTTTCCCAGCCAGCTCCCTGATGGGACGCCGCCCGCCCGGCTTCCACCGTCAATACCGCGTTGAGCAGTAATACACCCTGCTCTGCCCAATAGTTGAGACAGCCGTGACCGGGCGCTTCGAAGCCTACATCGGACTGTAGTTCCTTATAGATATTTATCAACGAAGGTGGCAGTGCGGTACCGGGTTTCACCGAGAAGCACAGGCCATGGGCCTGGTTCGGTCCGTGATAGGGATCCTGCCCCAGTATGACGACCTTGGTGTTATCGAATGCGGTGGTATTGAGCGCATTGAATATTTCATCACCGGGTGGAAACACGCGTTTGCCGCTGGCTTTCTCATTAAGCAGAAACTGACGAAGCTCTCCCATGTAGCCGGCATCGAATTCTGCACCGAGCACCTGTTTCCAGGACGCGTCCAGTTTTATCGGGCGCGCTTCACCGAGGCTACGGTCAATCACTGTCATGGTGCGGGCGCATATGAGGAAACAACAATACGTCCTTAATCGAAGGCGCATCGGTAAACAGCATCACCAGTCGATCGATGCCGATGCCCTCTCCTGCGGTTGGTGGCAATCCATACTCCAGGGCGGTCACGTAATCATCATCGTAGTGCATCGCCTCAGAATCACCGGACTCTTTCTGGGCGACTTGTGTGCGGAAACGCTCCGCCTGCTCTTCCGGATCGTTGAGTTCGGAAAATCCATTCGCCAGTTCACGCCCCCCGATCATCAACTCGAAGCGATCGGCGTAATCCGGATTGTCTTCGTTGCGGCGTGCCAGCGGCGAGACTTCGATTGGATACTGCGTAATGAAGGTGGGTTGATCCAGCAACTGTTCCACCTTCTGCTCGAAGATCTCCATGATAATCTTTCCCTTCGGCCAGGCTTCATCGAAATGCACTTCCAGCTTATTTGCCAGCGCGATGACTGAATTCACATCAGTAAAGACCTGCTCGTCGCTGACGGCACAGTGCCGGGTGATGGCCTGCAACACCGTGAGGCGATCGAATGGCCTGGCGAAGTCATAACTGGATCCCTGATAAGTGATGTTGCTGTCTCCCACCACGTTCTGCGCAATTTTTCTGAACAGATCCTCGGTGAGATCCATTAGATCCTGGTATCTGGCATAGGCCTGGTAAAATTCCAGCATGGTGAATTCCGGATTGTGCCGGGTGGACAGGCCTTCATTTCGGAAACTCCGGTTCAACTCGAAGACTTTCTCGAAACCACCCACCACCAGCCGCTTCAGAAATAGCTCGGGTGCGACGCGCAGATACATGTCCTGGTCGAGAGCATTATGGTGAGTTATAAACGGCCTTGCCGTGGCGCCGCCGGGGATAATCTGCATCATGGGAGTCTCCACTTCCATGAAGCCCAGGCCCTCGAAGTAATCCCGTATAAAACGCAGTATTTCAGAGCGCACCTGGAATATGGCTCTGGAGTCTTCATTGACAATAAGGTCCACGTAGCGCTGTCGGTAGCGCATCTCGGTATCTGTCAGGCCGCGGTATTTATCCGGCAGTGGCCGCAAGGACTTGCTCAGCAATAGAAAGTTCGAGACGCGTACCGTCAATTCTCCCTTGCCTGTTTTGAATACCTCCCCTTCGGCACCGATGATGTCACCGAGATCCAGTGACTTCAGCTCATCAGCCAGGTCATCGGTAAACGACTTGTTATTCATGTAAAGCTGCTGTTGCCCGCTGCCATCCTGTATCACCACGAAGAGGCCGCGCATGCGCACGATCCTACCGGCAACACTCGTCTGCCTGGCCAGCGTTTCCAACTCTGACTTGTCTTTTTCACCAAACTCATTGTGCAGATCAGCCGCAGTATCCAGACGCTGGAAGTGGTTAGGGAAAGCCTGCCGCCTGCTGCGAATCTCCCTGAGCTTATCCCGGCGCAGGGCAATCAGCTTGTTTTCGCCGTGCTCGCTGTTGTTGTCGTGTTCTTCAGACATGATCGGTCTTTCTTAATGCTCCTTTACAGGCCCATTTTCAAACTGGCTTCGATGAACTTATCCAGGTCACCGTCCAGCACTGCATTGGTGTTGCTTACTTCCACATTGGTGCGCAGGTCTTTTATTCGGGAAGAATCCAGCACATAGGATCTGATCTGGCTTCCCCAACCGATATCGGCTTTCGCTTCTTCTACGGTTTTCTTCTCTTCCTTGCGCTTCAGTTCTTCCAACTCATAAAGCTTCGCCTTCAATTGCTTGATGGCCATGTCCTTGTTCTTGTGCTGGGAACGCTGGCTCTGGCACTGTACGACGATGCCGCTCGGTTCGTGCGTCAGCCGCACCGCCGAATCGGTCTTGTTCACGTGCTGCCCACCGGCGCCGCTGGAGCGATAGGTATCTATTCGCACCGACGACATATCCAGCTCCACCTCTATATCCTCGTCGATTTCCGGAGAGACGAACACCGAAGCGAATGAAGTGTGGCGACGGTTGCCGGAATCGAACGGCGATTTGCGGACCAGCCGGTGCACGCCTGTCTCGGTTCTTAACCAGCCGAAAGCGAATTCCCCGCTGATTTGAATCGTGGCACTCTTGATTCCCGCCACATCACCGCCGGAGACTTCCACCAATTCGGTCTTAAATCCCTTGTTTTCACCCCAGCGTAAATACATGCGTAGCAGCATCTCCGCCCAGTCCTGTGCCTCGGTACCGCCCGAGCCTGCCTGGATGTCCAGGTAGGCGCTCGCCTCATCCATGTTACCGGAGAACATGCGGCGAAACTCCAGGGATTCCAGTCGTTCCTCTAAATGATCGAGATCCTTATTGGCAACCTCGAACAGCTCCTGGTCAGATTCATCCTGTGCCAGAGTCAATAGCTCTTCGACTTCCTGGATACCGCTGTACAGCTTGTCTATGGTGCGAACTATGGACTCCAGGTTTGACTGTTCCTTACCCAGGGTCTGGGCATAGTCAGGTTTCTCCCACACAGAGGCTTCACCGAGTTCTAATTCCACCTCGGCGAGGCGGCCACGTTTGATCTCGTAGTCAAAGGTACCCCCTGAGACTATCGGTTCGAGTGTTAAGCTCCTTTAACTTGGTCAATTGACTATTAATCTCCAGCATCTTACTCGTCCTGCCACGTGATTGGGAAAACGCGCATTTTACCCTAACGAACTACGGAATCCACCGCCGCATCAACTCCTCGCTCCTTCATAGTTATTCACTCGGCATAACTATAATCGCCAATCGACGTGTAGTAGGCTGACGCAGCAGCACGCAACCGATGACTCTTAGAAGCAAACCATTTTATTCACTACAGTGAAAATCAAGCATGCCTCCCTGCGTTGGATCGAATCCGACCTGCCCTATTCCAGGCAGTTTGGCGACCTGTACTACTCGCGCGAGGATGAACTGGGGGAGAGTCGCCATGCCTTCCTCGAAGCGAACGAGCTGCGGCATCGGTGGCAACAAGCCGCGGACAGCAAGCTGTCATTCACGATTGCAGAAATCGGCTTCGGCAGTGCCCTGAATTTCCTGCTCACCTGGCAACTGTGGCGCAGCAGTACTCATAAACCGGCTGGATTGCACTATATCGCCTTCGAGAAATATCCCTTTTCCAGCTCCGATCTGAAGAGGGTTCAGCAACGCTGGCCCGTTTTAACAGATTTCAGCCGGGCGCTACAGGCTGTGTACCCTGATCAATGCAGCGGTTGCCACCGCCTATTACTGGAGGACGGGCTCATTCTGGATCTGCATCTGGGTGATGCGCGCACGCAATTGCAAAACCATGCCACTGCTGACGGACAGGTCGACGCCTGGTACCTGGACGGCTTCAATCCCCAACTCAATCCTGAACTGTGGCAGCGTAAACTGTTCCAACTGATTGCTGCTGCCAGCAAACCTGCCGCCACCCTGTCCACCTACAGTGCAGCCGGCGCAGTACGCAGGCAGCTACAGGCCGTAGGATTCGAGGTTGAGAAAACAAGCGGATTCGGGCGTAAACGCCACATGCTGGTTGCCACCAGACCCACCGCGATTAAGCATGGAGACCAGCAGCCCGGAGCAATTGAAGGCAGCGGTAGTTGGTCCATTTATCCCGGGTTGCTTGCGGGTGAGCGCCAGGCGCTCATTATCGGGGCAGGATTGGCAGGCTGCAGCATGGCCTACAGCCTGGCCCGACGTGGTTGGCGGGTCAGTGTAATCGACGGGGCAGCGACTCCGGCCAGTGGCGCATCGGGGACTGCACAGCTCGCCCTGCGCTGCAGGCTCTTTCAGAACGATTCCCCCTTAAGTCGTTTTTTCCTGCAGGCCTATCTGTTTTCCAGACGGCAATACAGCCAGCTCAACCTATCCTCCCCGTTAGCCTTTCATGATTGTGGGGTATTGCAGCTGCATGGGGCGATGAACAAACAGCAGCCGCTGGACTGGCAAAAAATGCGCCGTCTTTACCCCCATGAAGTTATTCAGATGCTTGCGCCAGCCGACGCCAGTCAGCTGGCCAATACCACACTCGAGGACGCCGCTTACTATTTCCCCGGGGGTGGCTGGCTCGACCCGACCCTGCTTTGCTGCAGCTACCTGGACCATCCAAACATTTCCCTGCATACGGGTCGGGCGGTGCATACTCTGGAAGTCAGGGACTCCCGCTGGCAGGCTGCAGATGCAGAGGGTCAACTGCTGGCAAGCGCTACTGTTGCCGTCATTGCCAATAGTTACGATGCCACCCGCTTCAGCACCACTGCCTGGCTCCCCCTGCAGACTGTGCGCGGTCAGACTACCACCATAGGATCGAGCCGCCTCAGTGCGTCTCTGGCCAGCGTCGTGTGTGGCGAGCGCACCGTGTTTCCCTGTATCGATGGTCATCACACCCTCTCCGCCAGTTATCGATCCCGGGACTCGGACCTGAGCATCAGCGATGCCGATAACCAGCAAAACCTGCAGGGGGCACAAGCTTGTTTTCGTGAAGTAAATTATCTCGATAAAGAATTTCAGGAAGCGCGTGTGGCATTGCGCTGTAGCAGCAGTGATTACCTGCCAGTGGTGGGTCAGGTACCTGAAGTTGGTGCCATGCAGGAGCAGTTTTCAGCATTAAGACACAACGCCAGGGCACGGGTAAATTGCAGCGGCAGCTATCATCCCGGCCTCTACCTGTCGGTGGCACATGGATCTAATGGATTGGCGACCTGCCCATTGAGCAGTGAATTTCTAGCCAGTCTCATCAACGGCGAAGTACTGCCAATCGATCAGGCGATGTCGGCGGCATTGAATCCTGCTCGCTTTATTATCCGCGACCTGAAGAAACAGCGCTGACCGGGCTAGCGGTCGAAAAATTGGCTGACAACGTCATGGGTAATACCAAGGTCTTCTACACCGGCCAGTTCTCGAATGGAATGCATGCCAAAACTGGCAATGCCGATATCCACCGTGGTAATGCCGAGCTGCGTGGCCGTGATGGGACCGATGGTGCTGCCACAGGCCATGTCGCTGCGCATCGCAAAGGACTGGTAGGGAACGGAGAGCTTATTGCAGATCGACTTGAATAAGGCGATGGATTGGCTGTTACTGGCATAGCGTTGATTGGCATTTATCTTAATCACCGGTCCGCCATTCAATAGCGGGCGGTGCTTGGCGTCATGCTTGTCAGAAAAATTTGGATGGACTCCGTGGGCATTATCGATAGAGAGCAGCAGCGATTGATGTGCAACTCGCTCGAACGCATCGGCGTCTGTACTCGTATTACTCACCAGCCGCCGAAGCACGGATTTCAAGAACAGCCCCTGTGCTCCGGAAGTCGATGCACTACCTACCTCTTCGTGGTCATTGCATACAAACACGCTGGCATGTTCCCCACTGCTTTCGATCAGCGCCTTGCAGGCCAGGAAACAACTCAGCAGGTTATCCAGGCGCGCCGAGGCGATGAATTGCTCGTGTAAACCGACCAACTGGGGTGCCTGGGTGTCGTATAGAAACAGTTCATGGGAGAGTATTTCCGTGGCTGTCTTGTCGCTGCTTTCCTGCTGCAGTGTTTTCAGCAAGAGCTCGTCAAAACTGAACTGTTCCTCGCCTGATAATTGCAGGAGTATGGGTGGCAATTCCTTCTGTTGATTAATCTCCCGACCCTTGTTGACATCACGATCCAGATGAATCGCCAGAGAAGGAATAAACGCCACCGGTGCCTCGAGGTCTATCAGGGCAGTTTTTGTTTCCCCCTCGCTGGTCTGAAAATCCACCCTGCCAGCGATGGACAGATCGCGATCAAACCAGGGATGAAGCAGTGCACCACCATAAACCTCCACCGCCAATTGCAGATAGCCGTGCTTACTAAACTCCGGATTCGGTTTGATCTTCAGAGAAGGACTGTCGGTATGCGCCCCCGCCAAATAGATGCCACCGTTCAGCAAATCATGCTTGCCCGTGTTAAAGGCTATCAGCGCGGAATCGTTGCGAACTACATAGTAGCGGGTCGCTGCTTCGAGCTTCCAGCTGGCAGCTTCGTCTAGCCGTTGATAGCCGGCTGTCTCCAACAGGGTGGTCATGGCACTAACGGCATGAAAAGGCGTGGAGGATTGCTGCAGAAATTGCAGCAATTCACTGGTCAAACTGGTTCGGTTCATGATGTCAGATCAATTAAGCGCGCTTTTCAGCAGTCGCGCACAATCTTCTCCGCTCGCTAACGAATCTCCAGCAATTCGACTTCGAAGATCAGTGCAGAATTGGGTGGGATGGCCGGAGTGGGCGACGCTTCACCGTAAGCCATTGCGGGAGGGATAAACAGGCGCCATTTATCGCCTACCTTCATCAGTTGCAATGCCTCGGTCCAGCCGGCAATGACCTGTGATACGCCGAAAGTAGCCGGTTCGCCTCGCTCTACGGAGGAGTCAAACACGCTGCCATCGGTCAGTGTGCCGTGGTAATGAGCCAGCACTGAACTGCTGGTGGTGGGTGAATCACCAACCGCTGGGCCGGATTCGAGTATCATGTACTGTAAGCCTGAATCGAGCGTGATCACCCCGTCGTTCTGTGCATTGTCAGCTAAAAATGCTTCGCTGGCGGCCAGGTTTCCTGCCACTGCCGCCTCAGCAGCAGCTTGCTGACGCTGCATGAAGCCCTGAATCGCTTCCATCATTTCCGCCGGCTCCAGCATTAAATCATCGGTTAACGCATCCAACATGCCCGCCATGAATATCCCCTCATCGACACCTTCGAGCAAACCTTGGGAAAGCAGGTTCTGGCCGATATTTGCGCCCAGTGAATAAGCTACGCGGCTGTCCTCGGAGTCCAGGTTAGGCTCATCCTGAGCGAGTGTCTGGGAGCCGAATAATAAGGCAATAAGCGGGAGCACGATCCAGGTAGCACGGTTCAATGTTTTCATACCATTTTCCTTCGATTCATTGGACAATTACCTGTTTCTGTTAGAGAAATTCTGGCAATGAGCTGCGCATACTAACTGGGTTAAAAACTAATTACTAGCCGACTGAACTTTGCACCGATTCGAGGTTCTTACCCATTAGTGAGCAGCGAAAAGTAAAAATAATCGTGAAATTAAAAGCACCTGAAAGGAAATTGTTTTCCCACCCGTCGATGACTAGCAGCACCGCTTTTTGGGCGCGGCTGGCACTACTCATCTGGCTAAGCTTGTTCGCCTCCTGTAGCCAGCCATTCACCGTCACGGTTAATGACCAGGCGGTTTACGACCCGACTGGCAGGTTGATCGGCAGCGAAGTCAGTGATGCTGATTTGCAGGGCTGCATTAATCTGGCCTTGCAGCAACAAAATGTACGCAATGCCGAGGAATTGATGGTGCTGTCTTGTGCAAACTCAGAGATCCAGGACCTGGAACGGATTGGTCAGCTGGTGCAACTGCGATTTCTAGACCTTGCCAATAACAATATCAGCAACCTGACGCCTTTAGAGGACTTACCCCTGCTGGGCGGATTGAACCTGAGCAACAACCTGATAAGCAACGTCGGACCATTGTTCAATATCCCCAATTTGGCTTCAGTCAGTCTGGTGGGCAATAACGATATTGCCTGCGACCAACTTCAGTTACTCCACGCCAAATTTGGAGATAACCTGACCCCTCCTGAAAGCTGTAGGGATTAGGGGACTCTAGCCGGCGTGCCACTATGAAAGCGGAAGTCTTTATCCGGGCTGGTAATCAGTTGCTCTTCTTTGTCTGCAAAGACTTTCAGGCGAGGCGTGATATCTTCATCGGCATATTGTGACGCGAGTGCTAAAAAATCCTTGAAGTGGCGTGATTCGGATTTTAGCAAGCCACAGTAGAAACGCTGCAATTCATCGTCCAATAACGGAGCCAGACAGGCGAAACGTTCACAGGATCTGGCTTCGATAAAGGCGCCGACTATGAGAGTATCAACCAGCTGCTCCCCGGCCGGCTGCCTGATGAGTGAACGCAGACCAGATGCATAACGCGAGGGACCAAGCCTGACATAGCTGACCTCCCTGGCCGTCATGATTTCCACGACTTGCTGAAAGTGCAACAACTCTTCCCGCGCCAGCTGGGACATTTTCCTCAACAAGTCCGGCTTCAAGGTGTGGCGATACAGGAGGGTCATCGCAGTCGCCGCCGCCTTCTTCTCACAATTGGCATGGTCTATCAATAACAGGGACTGATTGGCGAGCGCCTCCTCAAGCCAGGGCTTGGGTGTAACACAAGGGAGGAATTGCCGGATGGTGTCCAGGGGTGCCTGGGCATCTATGTTTTGCATTGCTTAAGGGCCCTGCCCTGACAGTGGCTCAGTGGCTCAGTGGCGAGTCTTCTCGTCTATCTCTTCATCCGTCTCGATGTCGGCAGGTGATGTCAACGCCTCTTCAACAGACTCTATAGCCGAGCCCAACACTTCTGCCTTGTGCTGCTTGGATGTCTTGGCACCCAGTTGTTTGAGGTTTTCGACACGCTTTATCAGGTTGCCACGACCCGACATCAACTTGTTGTGGGCCTTATCGAAACTCTTCTTGCTGGCATCGATGCGCTGCCCAACCTCATCGAGATCACCCACGAATGCCACGAACTTGTCGTACAGATTACCGGCCTGCTTGGCTATCTCAGTGGCGTTCTGATTCTGCTGCACCAGGCGCCACAGATTATGCACGGTCTTCAGGGTCGTCAGCAGCGTGGTGGGACCAACGAAAATAATATTGCGCTCGAAAGCATGTTGATTTAGCTCCGGGTCATGCTGAATCACCACCGAATAAGCGGCTTCAATGGGCATGAACAGGAGTACGTAATCGAGGGAATTGACACCTACCAGATTTTGATAGTCTTTCCCGGACAGATTCTTAACATGCAGGCGTACGGATTGAATGTGTTGTTTGAGGAAGTCTTCTCTGCTCTGTTCATCCTCGCTGGAACAGAATGCATCCCAGGCCTTCAGGGACACCTTGGAATCGATGATGACGTCCCGTGACTCAGGCAGGTGGACGACTACATCAGGCTGTGATTTCGAGCCGTCTTCCGCCTTGAGACTGACCTGCACGTCGTACTCCCGGCCTTTCACCAGCCCTGATTTCTCA
>DMJN01000147.1 GCA_003451715.1 Gammaproteobacteria bacterium
GCTATATCTGTTCCATAGGTGCTGGCGGGGTACACTGATACCCTGCGAACGCCTCGCTTTACATAGAGGTCAGCAATCGCGTCTTCCAGTTTAGCCTCATTGGGCGAATGTATAAGATTACAGCCCCAGGGTAGCTGTTTCTTATCGAGCATTTTGCTCATTCGGTCAATGGCGGCTTCTATTTCAGAAAGATTGACTCCTGCGGCACCGATCATACCCAGAGCACCCATATTTGCAAGCGCAATGACAAGCTCGGTTGAAGAAATTCCTCGGGCCATGGCACCGCCGACATAGGGAAATCTAAGCCCGTGGGCTTCTTTGAATGACCTGTCTCCTAACCATTCAGGATAGGTGGGGGGAAGTGTTCCTAACAAAGGCAGCTCATATCCGCTACCGGCTGGCCGGCTGGATATTTCTCCACAGGTCGTGACACCGACACAGCGTAGCGTGGGGTCGAATACCACGTGAACAGACTCTCTCACCAAATCTGGTACAGTTTCGGCATCGAGGTGTGAAAATTGGACATCACTGGCGTCGCCCTGCCAGTATCCTACGCCGACAGGCGCCAGTTTCAGGTTTTGCGTGTTCAAGAAATGCGATTCCGGAGAAGATTAAGCAGAATAAACCACGTCTTTGTATAGAAAACAATGGGTAGATAATACCGGAAACTCTCCGTAAAGCCCCGAATCTTCTTCCCTGGGGGCTTATAAAGGGCCTGAAGAGCTCCATCTGCTTACCATGAGAGCCCTTATCTAGGAGCCTGTAGGGATGATTTAGATCCTTATTCTGTGAAGGACTCATTAATGAATCTGAATGCTGTTGTTCTGCTGAGTACCTTCTGATGGTGTGGGGCTTGTCGCTATTGTCTGAATTTTTGAAGAATTGCCAAGGCAATGTGTGAGTAAATATAGATGCCGCAGAAGGCTATGTAGAATATGGCCAGGAAGGCTCCAATCGTACCGAGATAATAATAGGCTATAGCTGCAAAGACTAGTGAGCTGCCAGTTTGAAGCGCTATCCAGAGAGCTCCCCAGCGCCAATATACGATGTTACTAAATGTCATCAAGTAAACATTGACACCAATGATCAAACAGAAAAATAGCAGACCAGTGAGGTGATACAGCGCTTCGGGGAACTGACCTGCTAAGGATACGAATGCAATGATTAAACCTGCTGGAGGTGGTGAGGGCAGTCCTACAAATCCTTCTCCACGGTCACGATCGGACTGTGACACCGTAAACCGAACCAGGCGCATCAGGCCACCCAGTGTATACCCAATCCCGACTACCCAGGCTGCCGCACTTGTCAGCACCTGTGTTTCTGGCGCAGTGCTGAAAAATAGATAGAGGCTGAATCCTGGTAGAAATGCAAACGAAATCACGTCCGACAGAGAGTCTAATATTGGACCCGATTCCGTTTTAACGCCTAAGAGATTTGCTGCTTTTCCATCGAGACCATCGAATAACACGGCTAAGCACATCCATATCATGGCTGCAGTGTAGTTTTGTTCTAATAATTGGGCTAGCGTAGTGAAACCACATCCAACACTGGCAAACGTCAGGAGATTTGGGATGCTTCTTACGAATTTTGACTTCAATGGGATATTCACTCTGATTACGATGGAGCGCAGAACTGTTCGGAGAAACCAATTTTCAAAATCTGAGGCATATTCGAACTCGAATGAAGCAATTTGTCAAAACAACAGGAAAAATAGATGATTACTCTTGCTCACAGCAAGATCACTCTGGTTTACGACGTTAAATCCTATGTCACTATTTCTTCACCGATCAACAATTCCAGACCGTCGTCAGCACGGTCACCTATAGATACTCTGTTCTTCCCATCCGCCTCTGTGCAGCTTTAGCCCACAATTACGTCGATTATTTTGGATTCCATATTGAATCAACTGATTTTTTACCTCTCTTTAGCACTCTTTATCTCTCTCGAAGCTTGAGAACCTAAAGTTCCAAGGAGTCTGATATGACAAATTCCATGTCCGCCTATCCAAAACCTCGGGTGCTCGCTGTTGTTACTGGTCTTTCGGGAATCCTGCTGTTGTACCTGGGTGTCTTGCTAATACTAGCCGGTGGTTCACTCTATTACATGGTTGCCGGTATCACACTCCTGGTCTGTTGTGTCTTACGCTTTAGAGGCGATCATCGCGGATCTCAACTCTACGGAACCTTCCTCCCAACTATTTGGCTCATTGGCGCAAATGGCCGGAAAAACTGTGACCTAGTTATACTTTTTGCTACATCCTTTTCATTTCTGTGACTCAGGCCACAATATATTTTCAGGCTTCTGTATTCTGTATATCAGAGGATCTTTCCCCGGCAGGTCTGGCAATAAATCGAAATATAGGAAGAAAAGAAATGACAGCTCTAAATCTAACCGACGGCAACATCACTCACAGAAAAGAGATTATCCAGCTCTTTCAGATGGCAATAGCCAAAGAATGGCAAACAAGCTATCTATCCGTAAAGAAGAACCACATAACTTCCCACCCTGTTAAGTTGAGCTCGGTGAATGCTCACGAAGGCACATTTCGAGTAGACGGAGAGCTGGCGGAATCAGAACAAAAAGAAGGCAAACTGATGATGTTCCGTGCGGAAAATGGTGGACTTTCAGTCGTATTCAAATCAAGAATGGGCAAGCCCTCCAGCGACGAAAATGTTATTAGATCCCGGTACGAGCATCAGGTAGATCTTCCTTATGAAGTTCGTTGCACTCAATTGCGCAAAACTGTTCGAGTCAATCTGGAATCATTGCCGGAAGAAGTTCCAGTGGCTCTCTATTTGTCGGTGGGTGAGCGTATCGATGGATCGGTCATTGACATATCGACATCCGGCGCCAGGTTTAAGGTTAATCGGGATCTGACCGAAGACCTCAAGAATGTTCAGCTTCTCGATTTCTGTAGAATCTGTTTCCCTGACGAATCTTTCCTGCAAGCAGAAGTGCAGCTAATGGGAATATCTTTTGATCACGAATACGATGCCTCGATTCTGCGTTGTCAGTTTGTCGATACTTCGAGCAAAGACGAAGAGATGCTGCAAAACTTTATTAGCTATGTACAGGATCAGGCAGAACCCATTGAATTGACAATTGCTAACTAGTTGAAAGGAAGGTTAGTAATCACGATATCCTTCGCTTTTGCACCGTGCCAGGGATGGCCGTGCAAATACAATAGACATCCTGCAACACAAAGCCCCTTCGCAATCCCAGGTTAGCCAGATAAGCTGAAGACAGCGAATAGTCATAGACTTAATCCTGTAGGAATCTTAATCTCTCTGTACGCTGTCATCGTCTCCAGTCAGGGGTATGCAAGCATGCACCTTCGCTTTGTCTTTTTAGCTCTCCTGAGCTTGCTTGGAATGAACTGCGGTGGGCCTCCTGCGGCCGAATCGGAGCGGCCAACACGTCCGAATATCGTCCTCGTCATGGCTGATGACATGGGTTGGGGTCAAACCGGCTACTACAATCATCCCTTACTAAAGACGCCGAATCTCGATGCGATGGCTGCCAATGGATTACGCCTAGATCGCTTCTACGCGGGAGCACCGGTTTGTTCGCCGACCCGGGCTACGGTAATGACCGGCCGACAGCACGACCGCACGGGGGTGAAGGATCATGGATATGCCCTGCGCCGACAGGAACAAACCATTGCCCGGGTGTTGCGGGAAGCCGGCTATGCAACCGGCCACTTTGGCAAATGGCATCTCAATGGATTGCGTGGACCCGGCGTGCCGATTCTGGCTGGGGACATTTATAGTCCCGGCGAATTTGGATTCGAAACATGGCTCTCGGTAACTAATTTTTTCGACATGAATCCATTGATGAGTCGGCAAGGTAACTTCGAGGAATTCGCGGGGGACTCATCGGAAATCATCGTGGCTGAGGCGCTGCAATACATCCAGGCGATGCACGAGGCTGGAAAGCCCTCCTTTACCGTAATCTGGTACGGCTCGCCGCATGATCCATTCCTGGCCAGCGAGGATGACAGAGAAGGTTTTTCTGATATCGATGCATCCTCTGAGCATCACTATGGTGAGCTGGTGGCCATGGACCGGAGCATCGGAACCCTGCGCAGTGGGCTCCGAGAATTAGGCATTGCCGAGGATACCCTGGTGTGGTTCAACTCCGATAACGGCGGCTTGCCCGGTATCAAGCTAGGTTCGGTGGGCGGATTGCGCGGCTTCAAGGGTGCTCTGTATGAGGGGGGCATTCGAGTTCCCGCGATCATTGAATGGCCAGCGGGAATTGTTCAACCTCGCAGCACATCCTATCCAGCAGCGACTATGGACATCTTCCCGACCCTCGTCGAGCTGCTCGGACTGCCGGGAGAAAGCCTGACGATGCCCACTGACGGAAGCAGCATTGCCGGGCTGTTCGAGGGTGAACTCGGGCGGCGTGCAAAGCCTATCCCATTCAGGTTTCGGGGATCTCTGGCACTTATAGACAATGAGTACAAGTTGCTGGCACTGCAGCCTGACCCGGAAGACTTCCAACTTTACAACTTGAAGACTGACGCAAAAGAGACCCATGATCTCTATGCCTCTGAAGCGGACGTTGCAGCCCGGCTAAAGACACAGCTCGAGGCTTGGAATCAGTCTGTGGAGGCGAGTGTACTAGGCGGGGATTACCCGACAAATAGTGTGGCTCCTGACCCCGAGCCACGCTTCTGGATGACCCACGAGGCGTATGAGCCTTATCTGGAGGAGTGGCGGGAGCGACCGGAATACGCCAGCAGGATTGCGCGGGGACGGTAATTTACGAAATCATGCGCACCGAAAGAGTCGCAGTGGGAGTCGGTCTTTTAAGGGGCAGCAGCCCAACAGCGATACTGTTGGGCTGGAGAGACAAGCCAGGAGACAAACTGAATCAGTATTAGTATTCGTCGTAGCCTTCGGTGAATTCGATACGAACGCCCCTAGGATCGATGATGTAGGCAATATTCAGGTCGATCGCAGGAATCTCTCTATAGGGCACCTGAAACTCAATGCCTTTGGCTTCCAGTGTACGACAGAATTCCTCGAGACCGTCGATTTCGAAACCGATGTGGTCAATGGCGGTACCCTGAGTCGCTACACGCTCGCCCTGAGCGCCCCCGAAACTCAGATTCATGCCTGGAACATTGGTAGTCGTCGCGATTCGACCCCGTGGCTTTACTTCTAAACCAAACAGGTCGGTATACCAGGCGAGTAGCTCTTCGTGCCCCTGAAGATTGAAATGGATATGGTAGCCGGTGACTTCCGCGTGCAATCCCTGATCTTCCTGTAGCTCTACCCGTGCACCGCCGGGCAAATCTACGAAGGCGTTAATCTGGCCCTCGGCGCCCAGAAAGGTTCTCCCACCGAAGCCGGCTTCCTCAGTTGTAACTGGAAGCCCATCGGCTTCCCACTTGGCGAGAAACGTTTCCATGTTGCGGACCTTGAATCCGAAGTGATCCATGACGGTCTGGTTCGATGGCATGCTGGGATCACTGGGGGTAAGGGCCACCAGCATATTGTGCAGCACGATCGCAGTTAGTAATGGGTTGCCCTGGGCATTGCGGCCTTTTTCCACCACCCTGCCACCGAAATGATTGACCCAGATATCCTTGTGCCGTTCCATGTCGGAGACATTCAGGTGGACGTGACCATAGGTAAGACCGTCGGAATTGAAACTTGCCAGCTGCTGGCTATAGGCCGGTGCAGACAGCAGAATAAGTAAAATCAGCGTTAAGAACGAACGCATGGGTTAATCCTCCAGTGTTATTGGTGTTATACGTAGCTGGCTAGAGCATAAAGCTATTACCGGTGGGAGTCTATGCTACCCGGGGAGTTGAGGAGAAGCGGAGCTCACGGGGCTGGCGCTACAAGGTGGTCTCGTAGCCATCGTCTGAGTCGTTGTTTTCATCCCAGGCGTGCACACCGGCGGAACTAATCGTGAGAGCACCGTCAGCAACCAGGCTTTCACCATCCACCTCCAATCCCATTAATAGAAACAATTGGTTAAAAATTAATCCCTCTGTCCACTTTGGTAGCTATAATGGGCCGAGAAGCAGTGTGTCAATAAAAAGATTCGTCCCCAGGAGGCAATCATGAAGACAACCATACTCTCTTTTATCGCTGTAGTGCCATTCGCCCTGTCAACCCCTATCCTGGTCAGTGCTCAGGATGATTTTCCCCGTACCGCTTCAGGCAAGCCGGATTTCAACGGAAATTACGATATTTCCAGCCTCACTCCCTTCCAGCGACCCAGCCAATACGGTGATCGCCTGTTGCTGACACCGGAGGAAGTAGAGGCAATGCGTGCGCGGGAAATTTCAACCAGGGCCGCCGATGCCGCACCCAGTGATCCTGAGAGAAACGCACCGGTCGCCGGTGGCAACATCGGCTCTTACAATGACTTCTGGTTTGACCGGGGCAACGATGGTTTTACTATCGACGGCAAGTACCGCACTTCGATTCTCACCTATCCTGAAAATGGCCGCATGCCCGAACGCAGTGCCGCTGGAAGAGAGAAGGCTGCCAATGCGCCGCGCTTTGCCTGGCCCGAAAGAGACGGTGCCTGGTGGCTGGAAACCGGTGAGCAGCCTTACGACGGTCCTGAAAATGCGGTACTCGGCGTGCGCTGTATCTACCAGCCTACCGCTTCAATTCCGATTCGTCCG
>DMJN01000164.1 GCA_003451715.1 Gammaproteobacteria bacterium
TGTTCGCCATATTCATCGCTGCGAAACAGTGCGGGAATGAGCTGCGGCCCATCGATATCGTAATACACATGAAAGATTTCATGATCCGGTTTCAGCTCGATGATTTCCCGGTCCGGAAAAACCTGGCTGAAGGCCGCCAAAAAATTATTGTATTGCTGTTGTCCCCAGAAATCATCGATCAATAGAAAACCACCCCTTAGAAGGTACTCTCGCAAGTTTTCGATTTCTCCCGGGCTCAGAATAAGACCACCTCCCTGACCTACTTCGAGCATGTAGAGGAAAGGGTAGTCGAAGATCGCATCATCATCGAAGCGCAGCACGATAGGATCGCTCATCACGCGTATGTTTGTGAGACGGGATACACCGCGCAGAAAATTCATATCAGCATCGGGAAAGTCTATCGACCAGGGGCCGTATCCAAAGCCTCGGCCGTAATAAGTATCAAACTGGACTCGCACGAAATTGAACTCACCGGCTTCGTCATAACCGAGGTCATAGATCGGGTCCTGGTTGCCAGATATCCGGGGATAAACCTGCGCCAGAGCAGGAGCGGTCAGCAGTAGTATCAGCAGGCCGCTGGCCAGCTTGTTTAGTAGATTCAGTCTCATCGGGGTGCAAATCACTCGTGTGCTGCAAGTTTCTCTAGATTCCAGGCTTTATTCAAGCATTGGATAATGCCGGCTACTGCTAACTATTGAAGTGACGCGCAGTAATCCTCGTCGGAGATAACTGGAGTAAACCAGATATAGTCAAAGGCCGGCTGGGACATGAATTGCTGGAGATAGGCTGAAGGGTCTTCCTCCCCTGGCTCCACTTCCATGAACGAAAGCGCCAGAATGTCGCTGCGCTTAAGTTGCTCATCTCTGGCCAACAAATAATTTGGCACTCCCAGGTCGTGACGCGCGTGGTAGTTGCCAGCGATCAACAGGGTTGTTTTGCCAGTCTCGGGAATAGCCATGCTGTGGGCCATCGTGTAATCCCTGGTCTGCTGCACTCTGACCATGGCGGGAAACTGGGATTCCGGCAGCAACCCACAGTGACTCTCATCGATATCCCGGTTCAGCTGCTGCATGGTTTCCTCATCGAGAACGCGTGCTATCGCTGGTGGTGTTTCCTCACTGTAGACACGGCCCATTGTGGCACTGGTGATATTGGCAGCAGTCAGTGGCAGATCCGCCGCATAAACCGCCTGGAGCAGTGGGCCATAAAATTCCCAATCCCAGGCTTCTTCATCCCATCCCAGATAAGTCTTGAGGTCGCTCAGCGTCGCCAGTTCTTGCTGGCCGATGTCGTCCAACAATTCCTGCGCATCGCTATCCATCATTTCGAAGGCGATACTGTTGGCACGTCCCTGGCTAATTACGTGCTCCAGCAGTAGCAGCTGTAGAGCATGGTGATCGGGGTTGTCATGTTTCTCGCCCAATAAAAGGTAGCTGGCACCTTCAATGGACTGAATCAGCTGTTGGCTATCTATAAAGTCAGCCGATGCGCTACTCCATATCCGGCCCACCAGTGGATTATCGGCATAGAGCGCAGATTCCCACTCCCGGATTGGTTCAAGCTGTGCGACAGCAGGAAGGCTCGAACAGAGCAGTAGTATATAAAGAAGCGAGAACGAAGCTCTAATTGGAGCCACCGATCTGGGTCCATTGTGCATAGATTTTATCACTCCAGAAATTCTGAAAATAGGCGATTGCTGCCAGCTTCTCGGATTCATCCAGGACTTCGGCAAATGCCGGCATCTTGCCACCGAACGCCGCACCTCCATTATTGATTACCTGCAACAATACTGCATTTGGATGGTGCCAGGCGTGTGCGGTCCCATTCAGCGGTGGTGGTGGCAGGGAGCCATCATCCAGGCGCTGCCGCCAATCGCTTACTAAGCCTTCGGCATTTTCACCATGGCACACCGCACAGTTACGGGCAAATACCTCGGCGCCGGTAACCGCCTGTTCATTGCTATACCATCTCGATGTGGAAGCAGTTCCAGTTTGCTCAGTCTGCGGAACTGAGACCGATTCCGAATCAGAACAGGCAGTCAACAACAACACAGGCAGTGCCAGGGTAACCAGGAAGGAAAAAATTCTAATGAGTGTAGTTTTCATTTTGATTTCTTTGGATAGTCAAATTCCAGCAGATCCGCCATGCCGGTATCTATATCGTTCCAATACTCAATGGGCAGCCTCATCTCAACCAAGCCACAGGTGGGAATGTAATCAATATCGCAATTCGCCATTACATTTGCAAACTCGGTGATGGCGGGATTATGACCCACCAGCATGGCCGAATCACAGGTTTCGTCCACATGACTGGCTGCCTTCAGGAACATTTGTGTACCGGCGAAGTACAACTCCGGGTTGCTGATAATGTCATCTACATCAAACTCAATATTTTTAGCAAATAGCCTGGCCGTAGACTTGGCACGATTCGCCGGGCTGCAAATGATGCACGCCACCTGCCCGCCCCGGTCCTGAAAACGTGCTGCCATCACCGGTACATCGGCGGTACCCCGGCTGGCAAGGGGCCGTTCAAAATCTTTCAGCTCTGGATCGTCCCAACTGGATTTGGCGTGGCGCAGAAGGAAGAGGGTTTTCATCAGAGGGGGAAAACAAGGCTCCAGGCAAATAAATCTGCAATTTCGACCGCCTCAACGGGTATTGCTGCCTTATACTCCAAAAGAATCGCTAACTCCAGAAAACTCGTACGATAGTAGCGCTGCGACCCAGTCAATAGGGCAATAGCGGCTGAGAAGCCCTAACTCTGTGATTCACCGGGTATTTCCAGCGCTAAGCCATCAGCGAAGTGTGCCGAAAAACTGTAGTACGACCAGTAGCAACCAGGAAAGTCAGGACATGAAATCACCGAACAGATTATTGCTATCTTCCTTTATCGCCGTGATGAGCACATCGGTAATAGCTCAAGAGGAAAATGGAATTACCCGGGAAATTGAACTCGGTGGCCTGTTCACATCCGGTAATACTGAGGAACAATCCCTCAATTTCGCTGGCTCAATCAATCTTGACAGAGGTCGTTGGAATTACGATTTTTCACTCGACGCCCTGTACTCTTCCAGCGAAAACGAGATAAAAGGTCAGCGCTGGTATGGTATCGCCAGCGCCGATTACGAGATATCTGACGACAGTTTCTTCCAGAGTCGTTTTTCTCATGAAGATGACCGCTTCAGCGGTTTCGACAGCCAGTCTGACCTCACTTTCAGCTACGGTACTCTATTTCTACAGAACAGAGCCGACATGGGGCTAACACTGAATGCCGGTCTCGGTATTCGCTGGTCACGGCTGGATGATTCCGATTTCGAAGAGCCGATACTGCGTCTGGCCGGAGACTATAACTGGGCTGTTTCCAATTCAGCGGTTTTTAGCCAGGAGCTCAGCACGGAATTCGGATCTGATGCCACCATCTATCGATCGGAAAGCAGCATCGAAACCCAGATTCTTGAGAATCTATCCCTGCGTCTTTCACTGAAGATTAAACACCAGACGGATGTTCCACCGGGTCGCGAAGAAACAGATACTGAAACCGCTGTAACGTTTGTAATGAATTTTTGAGGAACCGATCTGCTCTCGAAGCAGCGAGAGCCGAGGTGAGCTAATGACTCCGGTCGTTCGAATGTATTGGGCAATTGCCCTGATCTTCATGCCACTGAGTCTGTTGTGGCTACTGTTAACCACTGAATTCAATCTGTCGCCAACGGCTCTTTCTGATGCTCCCCTACAACTCACAATCTTTTTGATTCTGTTGGCATGGACTGGCGTGGGCGCATATGAACTAATGTTCTCAGCCAGTAATTTGCGCCGAAACTATCCCGTGCTGGCTAACATGCGTTACATGTTGGAGTATATTCGTCCTGAAATTCACCAATACTTTATCGCCAATAATGTTGAAGAGAAGCCTTTCAGCCGAGAACGGCGCAACCTTGTCTATCGGAGAGCCAAGGGTGCCAACGATACACTGCCTTTCGGTACCGAACAGGAAATTCTTTCAGAAGGTTATCGCAGTCTGGCTCACTCGATTAAGTCAGTAGTGGTCGCCGATGAACATGAACGGATTACCGTTGGTGGGCCGGATTGCAAGCAACCCTACAGTGCCTCCCGTCTGAATATTTCAGCGATGAGTTTCGGTGCCCTGAGTGCCAAGGCAATCGAGGCGCTTAACCTGGGAGCGGCAAAAGGCGATTTTGCACACAACACCGGGGAAGGGAGCATCAGCGAGCATCATCTGGCACATGGAGGCGATATTATCTGGCAGTTAGGTACCGGTTACTTCGGTTGCCGCAACGCCGATGGCTCGTTCAACGATGTGGCCTTTTCCGAGCGTGCCAGTCTCGGTGTCGTGAAGATGATTGAAATTAAAATTTCCCAGGGAGCAAAACCCTCCCATGGCGGTATGCTGCCCGGCGCCAAAGTCACCGAAGAAATCGCCGCCATTCGCCTGGTCGAGGCTGGCAAGACTGTCCTCTCACCCGCGACTCATCCGGAGTTCGATTCGCCCGGTGGATTACTTCAATTTGTCGCTCGCCTGCGCAAACTCAGCGATGGCAAGCCCATCGGATTCAAGCTTTGCCTCGGCAGGAAAACTGAATTTCTGGCCATCGTAAAAGCCATGCTGGAAAGCAATATTCTGCCGGATTTTATTACTATCGATGGCGCCGAGGGCGGTACCGGCGCGGCTCCGGTTGAATTCTCCAATCGGCTGGGGATACCCTGCCTCGAAGCGACCTATTACGTGAATCAGGCTTTGATTGGCACCGGCCTGCGCCAGCACATCAAACTCATCGCTGCGGGTCAGACTGCTACGGGTTTCGACATGTTGGAGAAGATCATCGTCGGCGCTGATGCTGTCAATGCCGCCCGCTCGATGATGATGGCATTGGGTTGCGTGCAAGCTAAAAATTGCAATACCAATCATTGCCCCACCGGCATCGCCACACAGAACCCATCCCGGGCCCGGGCTATCGATGTCTTTGAGAAGTCCGATCGCGTGAGAAACTTTCACCACGCCACGGTGCATGCCTTCCTGGAACTCTGCGGAGCAATGGGATTCGACAACCCTTCCAAGCTTACACCCGCCGACTTGTACAGCCGTTGTGAAGGCGGTACGAAGAATTTCGACCAGATTTATTGCCCCTTGGATGAACGGCAACTTCTCAGTGGCGCTATCCCCGAATCTTACCGTGACGATTGGTTACGGGCAAGTGCAGATTGCTTCTAGGCACCGGTCAGTCACAGAGCTATACTGATAACACGCTATTCTGGAGACGATCCCATGCGACTTATCTCACTGTTGCTCGGCGTTACCATTCTCATGCCTGGTCAATCACGCGCCGATCAGACAGATACCAGACTCGATCCTCTGCTCACCAGTTTGTTAGTCAGTGGTGATCTGAGCGCCATCCGCGCTACGGAGAACCAGATATGGGAAATCTGGTTGCAACATGCCAACAGTGATGTCGAACAACTAATGCAAATGGGCATACAACGGATGAATTTTCAGCGCTATCCCGATGCCTTGTTGATCTTCAATCAGATTATAGAAAACTTTCCCGATTATGCCGAAGCGTGGAACAAACGCGCCACACTGCATTACCTGCTTGGCAACCTCGATGAATCGATTGCTGACATAGAGAAGACCCTGGAACTGGAGCCCCGACATTTTGGGGCGCTATCGGGTTTGGGTCTGGTGTATATCCAGCGCGATGAATTGAGCAAAGCCAGGCAGGCCTTTGAAAATTTAGTCGACGTTCATCCCAATAGCCCGAATGCGCAACAGAACCTTAAGTCGGTAGTTGAGAGTCTTCGGCTCAATGTAATCTGATAGAACTCAATCAGCACTTCTGGAACAATGCCAGGTGCTGCAGACCTGGCTTGAAATATTCGACTCTAAGGTTTTTGTATATCTGAAAAAACAAAAAGGGATCTCTGTGAAGAGATCCCTTTTTATCAGATAAAAACTTTTTCGAGCTTAACTACTGCCGGTTACCGGAAACACCAAAGGCACCGAAGTCGCTGCCGAATTCACCTTCCAATGAATCGCCATCGACGTTACCAGTGAATTCGAGTACCAGAGACTGACCCTGTGCATCGATTGCAGCTTCGAAAGCGATACTGTTACCGTCATAGGTAACTCCTGAAATAGGTGCGTCACCCAGCTGATCGGCTGACATAGTGCCAGAACCATCGGCATTTAAAGTTAAAGTAGCGGGTATTGCACCTAAGGGAGTATTCATTTCAACGCCCCACACGCCTACTCCGGGGGGAGTAGAAGCAGCACAGCCGACAAGAACAGTTAGAGACAACACCAACCATCCGCTTAGTAATTTTTTCATATATATATCCACCTTTTATAAATTCAACAGCTTAGACTGTTTTACAACGGAAGCCTGGAGTGACCGTCTGGTTCAGCTCCTGCTGGATTCAACCCCCAACCCCCTTTAATCTGGAGTTGCCTCAATTGCGAAACGGATTGTCTATTGTCCGGTTAATAGCGGTCTAGTCAACCAAAATAGCCCCACTGAATCTCCATTCTATCTAAAATAGCAGGCATCTCATCGCCTTAGGGAATCTGCCAGGCAGTTAACCAGCGCTGAGTTGTTTTTGTGAATCCCATGGATTGCAGTAATTCGCGTTCCATGCCCGGCATATGGGCGGCACCATAAAACAGGCTAATCGCTCGATTTGAGTTGTCTGCCAGTGTTTCTTGGAGAACCTGCAATGCCACGCTGTTGCGATCTCCAAGCAGGGTGAGCTGATTCTCCAGTTCAGCCCCGATGATTACTCCACCACTGCGCCCAAGTTCCTCAGCAAATAGAAACTTGAAGGCGGTTCGTTTATCTTCTGCTGCTAATGCATTCATCACAGATATAATATTGAACGACGAGGATTGGGTGCCGTTCGCCAATGCAGCCTGTTCCGTTGCAATTTGTGCAAGTGCAAGATTTAAGAACATCGAGAAAAAATTTTCATTCTTAGCCAGCATAATCTGTCGTAGCTGCTCTGGGTTCAGGTCGGCATGCTGAAAATTACCGGGTGAGTAATCGATCTGTTCCAATTGAAAATCCAGTTGTAGAAAATTCGCCAGGGCACGCTGCATAAAACTCACAGAGGAAACATCAGGCTGCTTCGTTCCTGGTTGTGGCCGCTGATCTGCTTCGGCAACCAATTCATACAGCACCACATGGCGCGTTCTAAAGTGCTCGTTCAGCTGCTGGAAGTAAGACTTCTCTGCGATATGGATCGCTGAGACTAACTCGACGCTCACACCAAGATCATTCTCATAAGTAGTGATGGCTGTTTGTAATTCACCTTCCCAGGTAGCGTCACCGGGCTGAAAACGGACAAACAGCGAAGTCTCATCCAGACTTTGTGCGATCGACGAAGCTGGGTAATGAACCAGTAATGCACTTACTATCGTTAATAGAATTCGCATCGGTAATCGTTATGTCAGCTGGTTTCTTCGGTTCCACCGAATGGTGACAGACTCACGGTTAAGGTTTTCGGTCGGCGATCCGATGCCAGGTAGGCAGCGATGTGCGGTCGGCTCTCGATCATTTCCTTGAACTGACAGAGCTCTTCAAACTGTTGTAAGGTCTTCAATGAAAACGGACGGACATGGTCCAGAAAATGCCAGGCAATGATATCGACGAAGCTAAGACGGCTTCCAACCCAGAAACCACTGTCGATTGGATTAGCCACAAGCAGATCCTGTAGTCGGGTCAACAACGGAGGCAGCTCGTCCTTCTCATAACCATCTCGAAGTTTTTCAAACTCAGGATTCCAGTAAAAGTCCGCGATATTGTTCTGCGCCTCGACAAAAGTCTCCTGCACCATGTCACATCGCACATGCTCCAGCAGCAAGTCGCCATACATATCGAACTTTCTGCCGAGGTATCGGTAGATCGCATTGGTTTGGTTGAGTAGCAGCTCGCCTTCTTCATAGACTGGTATCTGCCCGAAGGTGAAGTTTAATTTCAATTCGGGCCACTCATCGATCGAAATGCGCCTTTCGGTATAAGGTGCACTGTTTTCTTCCAGGATGATACGAATGACTTCGGCCCGCCCGCGAACATCGAAGTAAGTAACATTCGGAATGAGAGATTCTTCAGTTAGCGGCTCTGTCATGGTTTAGATCCATTTCCTTTCCTTAACTCTCAATTCCAGGCCAGCTCCAGTATTTCCCGAACCTGCTCCGCTGATTCCAATTTTCTAGGATTCCTACGCACCACCGGGTGCTGTATCGCTCTGGCGGCTATTTCATCGAGCTGATCCGGCTTCACTCCTACTTGTTTGAGAGTCGTTGGCAAGCCCAGATTACCGATGAGTGACTTAACAGCGGCACCCGCCCTAGTTTCAGAGGCTTGTTCTGACCCGTTTCCTGAATTCCCCAGCGCTTGAATAATTGGTTTCTGTAGGTCAGCAAATTGTTCTGCATTCCATTGTAGAACTGCCGGCAGCATAACACAGGAAGTATGCCCATGAGGCACACCACAAAGACTACCGAGGATATATCCGATGCCATGACTGGCACCGTGAGCGACAGTTCCCAGACCACAGCAAGCCAACCAAACTGCCTGTTGATTCAGTGTGCGTGCCTGCTGGTTTTCTGGATCGGCACTGGTCAGAGGCAGTGATTCGGCGAACAATTTCATGGCGTGCAGGAAATGCCCATCGAGAAACGGATTGGTCTCAGGAGAACAGAACCCTTCGATGGCATGATCCAGAGAACGGATGGCTGTCGATAGCCATAACCATTGAGGCGTGTGTACCGCCAGCCCGGGATCGTAGATGATGCATTGCGGGCACAGATCGGTGCCTCGGTATCCCTCTTTAGCCGAGCGGGATCGATCCAAGACACCAGCGTTGTTACTGAACTCGGCGCCGGATAGGGTCGTTGGAACAGCGATCTGCCTGATCTTGGAATGTTCAGAAAACAACGAATAATCACCAGCCTTCGATCCCCGACTGCCATCGGAGCGCTGGGCATATTCCAACAAGGCCTCTTCGGAATGGATATCCTGATCGATAGCGAGTTGAATTACCTTGCAGGCATCGATGATGGATCCGCCGCCGAGTGACACCAATAGATCGGCATCGACATCCCTGGCAGCTTGCAGCGCAACCAGCACTTCATCACGAGGAGTATGGGCAGATATGCTATCGAAGAGTCCCGCACAACGCGTGCCCAGCCGTTCCTGTAATTCTGCAAACTGATTGGTATGAGTAGCCAGACTGGCCGAAGCCACCAACAGGACTCGCTCCACCCCCATTCTGTTCACCAATCTCGGCAATGCAGTCAGTACAGATTCACCGGTAATCACGGTGTCCAGTGCGCTGTAGTTAAATTCGTCAGGATTTGTTACCACGGTCTTATGCACTCACTATTCCAAGCAATTTCAGACCAGGCATTTTCCCACAGAGACCCCGGAATAACTAACTTGCAGCTTGTCGGGACCACCAAAATGTCATTGATGCCGGGAGCGCCCTGCTATATCCTGCAATGATCATAAATGTGGACCCATTGAGGGGGACAGGAATGGCTACTTTCAAGGTAAATGGCGTCGAACAGTCGCTGGACATCGAAGCGGATATGCCGTTGCTGTGGGCGATCCGGGATGAGTTGGGTATGACCGGTACCAAGTTCGGTTGTGGCATCGGTAACTGCGGTGCCTGCACAGTCCATGTCAATGGCAATGCGGTGCGTAGCTGCACGACGCCCGTGAGCGCGGTTGAAGGTGCTGAAATCACCACCATTGAAGGTCTGGCTGTAGCCGCTGCAGGAAGCAACCCGGCCCCGCCGGATTTATCCGCCGTGCAGCGAGCCTGGATCGACAATCAGGTGCCGCAGTGTGGTTACTGTCAATCCGGCATGATCATGGCTGTTTCAGCATTCCTGGTATCCAACCCTAATCCAAGTGATGCAGAAATCGATGCGGGAATTACCAATGTGTGTCGCTGTGGTTCATACCCACGGGTACGTAAGGCCATCCGCTCACTGGCCACGGCATAGAGGAGAATCGCCATGAAAATGAACCGACGACGATTTATCCTCACTGGCGCCGCTGTAGGTGGTGGCGTACTCATCGGTTACTCTGCGACGCGCACCAGCCGGCATCGGCGTGCCAATGACGACCTGGTGGAGGACAATGAACGCTACATCACCTCATTTATCAAGATCGAACCCGACAACGCAATCACCATCTACGTACCGCATTCAGAAATGGGACAGGGTGTTCATACGTCGTTATCGATGATGGCCGCCGATGAACTGGACGCCAACTGGGAAGAAGTGAACATCGAACAGGCGCCTGCCATCGACCTGTTTGCCAACGGCGATCTGGTCAGGGGCTTCGCCACTGAATTTGGTGTGCCAAACTTCCTCATGGGTCTGGTGGGTGCAACTGCCTTCGCCGTGGCTGAGATCGGCAACCTGCAGACAACCGGTGGCAGTTCATCGGTGCGCTTCACCGGTGAATATGGCATGCGCACCGCCGGTGCCGCAGCCCGCCAACT
>DMJN01000157.1 GCA_003451715.1 Gammaproteobacteria bacterium
CCTATATGGGCTGAAGGCGCACATTGTCGCCTATCGTAAAAACATTTGAAACGACCTTCTATTTAGTCGATCCAGACAATTTGATTCTAAAGCTAATTATTCATCAGGAATTAACTGCGAACTAGCGCACCCACCCCCAGGGCACCACCCACTTGCTCTATTTGGTTCCATCTCACCCCTATACATACTATTCTGGATGAACGGTTAGGTATTTTTCCCGGTAAAGTTTATATGCTAGAAATCGCTGCAATTGTTTTTATAGTGATAACAGCACCATTTTGGTTGCCTCTGGTTATGAGTGTGCTCAGCTTCGGTTTTCAGATAGTTTTCTGGCTAATTCTGATTGCTGCGGTAATTTTTCTATTACTAACATGACGACAAGAAGCAACATAATTCAAATAAGCCAGGCAGAGTGGACCTTCAAGTTGTCCTTAAAAGCTATCCGGCAAAAAAGAGAGAAGTTATGGGGGAGTATGTTAACTACGGGTGAGGGCTTTTCTAGGTTTGAGGATGCTTGGATAGAACTTTGGGATCAGACGATGGACTGTTTAGGAGCCGTATGCAGCGTAGGGTCAGAAAGATATGAGGACTTACTCGATAAGGAATGGGACAGGCAAATTGACATCTACCTCGAGTTGGAAAAACAAGGCAGGGTTTTAAAAAAAATAACTGAACGAACCAAATGGCTGACCAAATCTCATGCAGTTCCCTAGAGACACTGACTACATAGCTCAAGTAATTAAGGAATTATTCGATCAAGGTCTGTTTCCAATTTGGGAAGGAGGGGTTGTGAGTGGAACTGGTTTCGACAAAAAAGGGCGCCTGCCCTACTAATTTCATATTGTGAGCTGTTGTATGTTACGGTCCGAGAACGACCGCGCGGACTGTTTTGTTCTATTAACAATCAAAAAACGAATAACAATTTATCGTGTCAAATCCATTCTTCGATCGCCCTATTCTAAACTCACCCTACGAGTATCCTTCCCGCCATTGGGAACTGGATGCGGAGGGGCAGCCTACCCAACAGGTCATAGAGAAGCGACGAAGTGCTGATTTCATCACGCCTATTCCCAAGCCGAATACGCAGGGTGTCAAAGTTCGCCAAGCATCGCTGGACATAACAGCAAACAGACATTTTACCGTGGCAAAGAAAGGGGCACCGAAGTGCCCCTTTTTCAGATCTTCCAGCTACAGAAGTAACCGGGGAATCTACTCGGCCTAGAAGTCGACGCGTAATCGAACGTAATAGAACGCACCTTCGATACCCCATGGAGTAGAGCCAGTATATTTGTTACCCGACCCGATTGTACCATCCATGTTGTCGATAGCTTTCTCACCTTCCTCGTCGAATAAATTGTTCGCACCGACGATGAATGTGTAATTATCGTTCCAGGTGTAAGCCGCTTCTACGTCGAAGATATTTTCACCGTCGTAGCAATTGTCGCGATACACCCCGAACGTACAGTCGATATCGTGGCCAGTACCATTAGAGCCAGCAAGAGTCGGGTCACCACTCCAGTCGCCTACTATCCAGTCGTCGTAAGTACGCAGACGGGCCAGGAAGCGGAAGTCGTTGTAGAAGTGGTTGTAAGTGAATACACCACGATTCTCTGGGTTGAAGTTCTCCAGACTTACAACACGGTTGCGGCTAACTTCAGAGCCGGCATTGTCGACTTCTGTCTCAGTCCAGTTCCAGGCTGCAATCAGGTTGCCAGAGCCCATGTCACCCCAGTCCAGGTCCCATGATGCAACGAGGTCAACACCAGTGGTGGTGGTTTCGAAATCGTTGGTATAGAAGGACACGGAGGTCAGGTCGGCGGCACCGGGAATACCCAGCTCCTGCAGACACAGCGACATATTACCAATTGGATTGGCGCGGGCGAGTGGACAGGCAACACCGGCAGGTACTGCCTCGTTACTGATTGTGATCGAACCGGTCTGGGAGATACGATCTTCCACTTCAATCTCGAAGTAATCCACAGTCACGTTGATGTCAGGAGTGATATCCCACACGAAACCGGCAGAGAAGTTTTCAGAATCCTCCGAATTCAGTGCTTCCGCTCCGAGGAACATGGCAATTGGGTTGGTCGGTGGAATTTGACCTCGTTGCTGCAGTTCACCATCGATTGTAATCGTGGAGACCTTGGTTACGTTTTCCTGACCGGGAGTCGGAGCACGGAAACCAGTGTTGAAGGATGCACGCAGAGACAGGTCATCGTTGATGCGATAACGACCGGCAACCTTGAACTCAGTAGTGTCACCGAAACTGTCGAAATCCTCGTAGCGAACCGCGAGGGCGGCGGTGAAGTTATCGGTAACATCCGCTTCGGCTTCACCATAGAATGCTACATTCTTACGACTCCACAAACCAGCTTGTTGTGGACTGAACCCGGCAAAACCATGAGCACCGATGCTTAGGTTTGGCAGAGCAGTTACTCCATCGCTGTAGGTGTTGGAGCCGTCATTATTCTGGAAGGCATAATCGCCGGCATTCCAGGCAGCTCGTTCACCGATGATGGTCTCGAAGCGTTCGTCACGCCACTCGGCACCGAAAGCGATGCTGAGGTCGGAGGCGAATCCGTCGACAGGCATTGAGTAGACGAAGTCGGCATTGAGGCTAAATTCAGTCTGCGTGTAGGAACCAATATCGAAGTCACGCTGTAGCGCGCCGTTAACAATACCGTTCGGGCCGTTGGATGGATTCCAGGTATTGTTCAGAAAAAAGGAAGACTTGTTGCGACCATAGCTGCCGCTGAAGTCATAACTGAAGTCTGGACTAATTTCACCACGGATACCGCCTACCAGGCTTGCGTCCTTGAGCTGGCCTCCGAACTGAGGTGTGTAGCCACCAGGTAGTATCTGGTTCAGTACCCAGCAGTTACCAGGCAGTGCACTCAGAGCCGCAGCGTCAGCAGCAACAGCCGCTGCATCAAGAGCTACACCGCTGCCACCTGATCCCGGGCTTAACAAAGCTGGACAGTTAGATGTTACGCCAGTCTGGCCTGGGGCAATATTGGTATCAACGATTGCACGTGGCGCACCCCCGCCCCAACCATTCGTGTAAACACCACCACGGGAGTTAGGATTACGGAAGAAAAAGCCACCTTCGGTTTCACGCTTACCGTAGTTACCAAACGCGTAGATTTCCTGGGTTGAGGAGAGCTCGATTCCGGAATTGAAGAATACGTTCCAGTTATCGCGATATTCTGGACCACCCCAGATCTGAGCATAGGGCTGACGCACGCTAGAGCGTTGGGCGGCATTGCCGGTAGCGATTAGAGTTGCGGCATCAGTTCTTTGCACGGAACGGCTGGTTGGGTCCTGTTCAGCCCAGCTAGCCGTGATATTCATGAATCCATCTTCGCCCAGTGGCAGACCGATGTTGCCCATGTATTGATGCAGATCACCGTCGCCTTCTTCGAATTCACCGTAACGGTACTCGAAGCTCATGCCTTCGGCATCGTCTTTTAACTCGAAGTTGATTACGCCGGCAATCGCGTCGGAGCCATACTGGGCCGACGCGCCGTCACGCAATACTTCAACCTGTTTAAAAGCGAGTGCGGGGATAGCTGAGATGTCAGCGCCCTGTGATCCGGCTGCCAATGAGCCACCCAGTTCCGCAATAACACCGGAACGATGACGACGCTTGCCATTTACCAGGACCAGTACGTTGTCTGGTGGTAGTCCACGCAGAGTCGCGGGCCGTACCAGAGTAGCGGCATCAGAAATGGCATGGCGGCTGACGTTATATGAGGGCACGAGTGTCTTCAACATTTCGTCAAGATCAGCAAATCCCATGTTCTGGAATTCTTCACCACTGATAACATCTACTGGTACTGATGAATCTGAAGCACTCCGCTGTGGGCGGCGAGAGCCAATGGTAATAATTTCTTCAACCAATTCATCCGCTTGTTGTCCATAGACAACTGGTGCAAATCCAGTGGGAGCTAGCAGACCGAGCGCTATGGCTGTGGGTAGGGCCCTCTTTGCCAAGTTAGGTCGTTTTTTCATTTACTTCCCCTTTGAGTATTTAAAAAGAGTTTGAGCTCGAAGTGGCTCATAAAAACGAAGCGGCGTGTGCATAGGGAACATGACGAGAATTGCGAGTTCCCCCCCGCACACGCGATCGAAATCGAAGCATATGGCCCATGTCTCTAAAAGTCCACCCAAAAACCCATAAATAGGGTATATCAGCTGGTTTATTTACCATAGAAATGATGCAGATTAGAATTGGCTAGCTAGCTGTGAAAATTAACCTTTTGCAACCAGTTTGCTGGATTTTTTTGACTGAAAATTGACCAATATTATGGGTAGATTTAGCAGTTTGGAGTTGAGATTTCCTACAACTGCTAACTGTACGTCGTCAAAGCATATGGAACCACTAGGGCTAAATTCTAAGTGTAGTAGTTCAGACCCGATC
>DMJN01000220.1 GCA_003451715.1 Gammaproteobacteria bacterium
GTGGAAAAAGTATTGGCCGAAGAAGAACAGCAATTTGCCCGCACACTCGAGAACGGCATGGTCATTCTCAATAAGGCCATTAAAGATCTGCGAGGCGACACCATTCCCGGTGAGACGGTATTCAAGCTCTATGACACTTATGGCTTCCCGGTTGATCTAACAGCCGATGTGGCGCGCGAACACGAGCTGAAACTGGACATGCAGGGTTTCGAGCAGGCTATGGCGGTACAGCAGAGTCAGGCCCGGGAGGCGAGCAGATTTGCAGCGGTCGACAAACTCGATATAGATCCTGCGGCCGCAACCGAATTCATTGGCTATGATGCATTACAGGGCAACTCTTCGATAGTCGCCCTGTTCTCATCCGACGGGACTTCACTGGAGGAAGTTGAGGCAGGACAGGAAGTCTTGTTATTGCTCGATGTCACGCCTTTCTACGGTGAATCCGGTGGCCAGATTGGAGATCAGGGCGTACTGCAGGGCAGCGCTGCCAGATTCGATGTGGTGGATACCCAGAAGCAGGGCAATGCGGTAATTCATCGTGGATCTGTGGCAGAAGGTGCACTGAAAATTGGCGAGACAGTTTCAGCCCGGGTTGCAGATGAAACCAGATCGGCGATAACACTAAATCACTCTGCAACCCACCTGATGCACGCCGCGCTCAGAACCGTACTGGGAGAACATGTGACCCAGAAGGGTTCGCTGGTGGACACGGACCGGTTGCGCTTTGATTTTTCTCACCCGTCGCCATTGACTGAAGCCGAACTCAAACAGATTGAGGAACGAGTTAATTTTCAAGTTCTGGCCAACTCTTGTGTAAAAAAAGAAGTTATGCCGATTGCCGATGCCAAGAAAAAGGGAGCCCTGGCACTGTTTGGTGAAAAATATGACGATGAGGTTCGCGTGGTTAGCATGGGTGGCGAATACTCTGTTGAATTTTGTGGAGGCTGCCACGTTAATCGCACTGGCGATATTGGCCTGTTCAAGATTACCAGTGAGACAGGAATCTCTGCCGGAGTACGTCGAATCGAAGCCGTTACGGGCATGGGTGCGCTGGCCCTGGTTGCGAAACAGGAACAGACCCTCAAACAGCTCATGGGAATCGTCAAGAGCACAGCGGATGAATTGGCTGACAAAGTGCAGGCATTAGCGGCCAGCAATCGTTCACAGGAGAAACAGCTGGAACAACTGAAGGCCAGGCTGGCTGCCAGTGCTGGCGACGATCTCGGCTCTCAAGCGATTGAACTAAATGGCATAAAGGTGTTGATTGCTAAGGTCGATGGATTCAATCCCAAGTCGCTGCGGGATACCGTAGACCAGCTTAAAAACAAACTCGGCAGCTCGATTATCCTGTTGGCAAGCACGGCTGACGGTAAAGTGAATCTGGTGGCGGGTGTCAGCAAGGATCTGACCGACAAGGTCAAGGCGGGAGAACTGGCCAATATGGTCGCCGAACAGGTCGGTGGTAAGGGCGGTGGTCGCCCCGATATGGCAATGGCGGGTGGCTCTGACGTGAGTGCAGTGCCGGCGGCGCTGGACAGCGTGCAACCCTGGCTGGAAGGGAGGCTATAGGAATGGCTTTAATCGTGCAAAAATACGGCGGGACTTCGGTCGGCAGTGTCGAGCGAATCGAGGCGGTGGCTGAGAAGATCACCGGCTTTCGTGATAATGGCGATGATGTCGTAGTGGTGGTCTCCGCCATGAGTGGGGAAACCAATCGGCTAACCGCGCTGGCGTTAGAGATGATGCAGCAACCCACACCGCGAGAGATGGATGTGCTGCTATCCACCGGTGAACAGGTCACTATTGCACTGCTGTGTATGGCGCTTGAGAAACGCGGCTATGGAGCCCGTTCATTCACCGGCGGCCAGGTTCGCATACTCACCGATGGGAGCCACACCAAGGCGCGCATTCGCGAGATCGATAGCGCTCCCATCCACACCCAACTGGAACGGGGTGATGTGGTGGTTGTGGCAGGATTTCAAGGTGTGGATGAAACCGGCAATATAACCACCCTGGGCCGAGGCGGCTCCGATACTACCGCCGTTGCCCTGGCAGCCGCGCTGGAAGCAAACGAATGCCAGATTTATACTGATGTGAAAGGCGTTTACACTAGCGACCCACGCGTCGTGGAAGACGCCAAGCTACTCAGTAGCATTACCTTCGAGGAGATGCTTGAGTTGGCGAGTCTCGGTGCAAAGGTTCTGCAAATCCGCGCGGTGGAATTTGCCGGGAAATACAAGGTGCCGCTTCGGGTGTTGTCCTCATTCGAAGCAGGCTCAGGAACACTGATCAGTCTGGAGGAAGACACCGATATGGAAGATCCAGCCATCGCCGGTATCGCGTTCGAACGCGACGAAGCCAAATTAACCGTAGCCGGTGTTCCGGATGTGCCGGGTATTGCATACAAGGTCATCGGCCCCGTCAGTGAGGCGGGAATCGAAGTAGATGTAATCGTTCAGAACGCCGCTGCCGATGGCAGCAATGACATCACCTTCACGGTGAAGCGTGCAGAATCTGATCGGGCCAAGGGGATCCTGGATGAAATTGCCGGCACATTGGACGTCAGCGAGATAGTGCTGGACAAGAAGATCTGCAAGGTTTCCCTGGTGGGCGTGGGTATGCGCTCCCATGCGGGCATCGCCAGTAAGATGTTCAAGGCTCTGGCGGATGAAAGCATCAACATCCAAATCATCACCACCTCTGAAATCAAGATTTCCGTGGTTATCGAGGAAAAATACCTGGAGCTGGCAGTACGCGCCCTGCACAGCGCCTTTGACCTGGGTGATCCGGACTACGAGAAAGACCAAAATCCCGCCTGATCGCACGATAAAGTTGCTTCTGAACGTGTCTAAATCGGTTGGCATCGCGCCGAGATAAGCAGATACTGTGGTTTTGGTCAGATGGTTCTATGGGAGCAATTCCCATGGATTCCGTGGGTTCAGGATGGTCGCGCAGGCTCGCCTGGGCAAACTGCCTGCATTACTACCAAAAGAGATGTAATTCACTAACCGGGCGAATAGGATTCGGGTCGGTCTGAAGCCATCTCTGTAGTTTTGGAAGGCAGCTACAACCAGGCAGGTATGTCGCACGCTCTGGTTGAACCAAAAATAGGGGAAGTACAAAGGAATGATTAATGGAGAATAGCAATGTTAATACTGACACGCCGCATCGGCGAGACATTGATGATAGGAGACGATGTAACAGTTACCGTTTTAGGTGTTAAGGGTAACCAGGTAAGAATCGGAGTGAATGCTCCCAAAGAAATTGCAGTACACCGCGAAGAAATATACCAACGCATTCAAAAAGAGAAGAGCGGAGACGCTCCAGCCAACGAAGAAGACGAGTGACAGTCCCCTTTGGTTGCTTTCCATGTCAGTGGAGGGCGCGTCCTGCTCAATCGATGCCGATACTCAGCATATTCTTCAAGCCCTGTGGCTGTGGTATCATTCGCCCGATTTTTGAGTACTTCACAGCTTGTAACGTGCGTCATACTTGACACGTAACGTGTTACTAATAGATTACGGAGAGATGGCCGAGTGGCTGAAGGCGCGCCCCTGCTAAGGGCGTATAGGGTGAAACCTATCGAGGGTTCGAATCCCTCTCTCTCCGCCACACCACCCCGTAAATA
>DMJN01000302.1 GCA_003451715.1 Gammaproteobacteria bacterium
GGGCATCTGGTACCAGGATGAGGATTTCGACGAAACCGGAACCTACCGTCAGGATCTGCGCTCGTACTGGCTGCAGGGCGGTGACTTCGATATTCCGCCACACGGCAAGCTGATGACACAGGGCTTTCACTCCTTCGATCATCCGGTGCGCCTGGATAGCTGGCAGCCGCACCTGCACCTGCGCGGTGTAGCCATGTCCATGGAGATCTTCGATCCGACGAATGGAAGTCGGGAGATGGTCAGCATGGCCTCGAACTGGAATGCGGGCTGGAACCACAGCCACATTTATGATGAAGGCTCACAGCCGCTGGTGCCGGCCGGCGCCGTCATCATCCTCACGGCATGGTTCGACAACACGGCTGACAACCCGCACAACCCGGATCCCGATCAGTGGGTCGGTGGGGGCGACAGGACTACCGACGAGATGTCGCACGCGTGGATTGCGATTACACATCTGGACGAGGAGGGCTACGAGAGGATGGTAACGGAGCGCGAAGGCAGGCCTGATGAGGCGGCGGAGGAAGCACGATGAACAGGCGTCGGCTCGCATTTGGAGCGCTCGCGGGCGCACTCCTGGCCCTGGCCGGTACCTCGCTCAATGCCCAGTTACCGGAGCACCTGAGGGAATACCCCTTGGGCCCCATAAAGGCATCCGGGGGCCTCATCGCGCCCTTCTTCGATGGCTGGATTGACAATGGTGACGGCACGGTCACGATGGTTTTCGGCTTCATGAACCGGAACCTCGAGGAGGCTGTCGATATTCCCCTCGGCCTCAACAACCACATTGAGCCGGACCGGTACGACGGTGTCCAGCCCACGCACTTCCCCGGGTACGATCAGGAGGATCGCAGGGGTGCAGCGACCACCACACGCGCCGCGATTCCGGGTACGACGATCCCACGGGGGATGTTACGAGAGCGGGGTGCCTTCGCGGTCACGGTGCCGAAGGACGGAACCGAGGTCTGGTGGACCCTGACTCATGCCGGTCACACGTACTCCGTGCCGGGGCGTGCCGCGTCGGTTGCGTACGAGATGAGCTCAGCAGCAAGAGCTCTCGGCTCGTTGAATCCGGGCATTCGATTCACCGAGGGTGGGCCGGAGGGCAGCGGCCGGGAAGGAATCATGGGTCCCCGGGTAACAGCGTCAGTTGGCACCCCGGTGAGCCTATCGGCCCTGGTGCAGGATCGCGGAGAGCGGGAGGGTTACGATACCGAAACCAACCTCTTTCCCGTTACGGCGACCTGGATTCGACACCAGGGTCCGGGTGAGGTCCAGTTAACACCGGTGAGGGAGGAGATCGACACCGCCGCGGGTTGGAGCGAGGCCACGACACAGGCGATGTTCACTGAGCCGGGCGAGTACGTCATTCGAATACGCGTCGACAACTTCACGGCGCCGGATAGCAGGTTCGGCAACCAGTGCTGTTGGTCCAACGCTTATGTGCCGGTTACGGTGACTCACTGATCCGAGAAGTTGAGCCGCCCAATTTCGGCGTTACCCACGCTTGACGAACTTCGTTGTCCGCAGACAGCTAAGCGGCTCTTTTATGCTTTCAGTCCACTTGAATCCCAGGTAATTACCGCAGCTTAGGAAAGAAACACTATGTTCGCCATCAAACCAGTCGCCGGCGTAATCGGTGCCGAAATTCACAATATCGATCTGAGTCAGCCGATCGACGATGAGGCTTATCAGGAAATTCGCCGTCTACTGGTGGAGTACAAGGTTATTTTCTTTCGTGATCAGGATATCGGCCCACAGCATCAAAAAGCCCTGGCTGCCCTGTTCGGTCCAGTGCAGAGCCATCCCTCTTACCCGACGGTGGAGGGATTCCCGGAAATCACAATTATTGAAAGCACCCCCGAAAATCCCACCAAGGTGGAGCTGTGGCACACCGACATGACTTTTAGTCCTCATCCGCCGCTGGGCTCCATACTGCGTGGCATCGTCTTACCGGAAAAGGGTGGCGACACGATGTGGTCCTGTCTGGGTGCTGCCTATGAGGGTCTGTCGGACAAACTACAGTCGTTTCTCTCCGGACTGACTGCCGTGCATGACTTTGCCTATGGCTTCAAGGAGAGCCTGGCCGAACCGGGGGCCGTGAGAAGCTGGCGCAGGCCATAAAGGACAATCCACCGGTTGAGCATCCGGTTATACGCACCCATCCGGAGAGCGGCGAAAAACTGGTTTTCGTTAATGAGCTGTTTACCACCCACATCGTCGGAATGAAAGAGAAGGAGAGCCGCAGTCTGCTGGAATTTCTCTACAGGCATTGCGTTACTCCAGAGTACACCTGTCGCTTTCAATGGCGGCCCAACTCCTTAGCATTCTGGGATAACCGCGCTACCTTACACAAACCAGTGAATGACTATTCCCCTGCCCATCGCCGCATGGAGCGTATCACTATCGATGGCGATAAGCCGTTCTAGTCGGGTGTGTATGAGAATCGAATGCTCTGGGTTTATTTGTGCGTCGAAAAAAAGTGAATAACACGAATCAAGGTATGCACATTGTTGCAGTACGTGAGCGTCGTGGTGGGCTATCCCTATCGGTTCTGAAGCCCTCCTTCCTATTAATTCTTCTGTTGGCGTTTCCCACCTCTTTGTACGCACAGGAAGCAGGAATCGATGCAATAGTTAATGCGGCTGTGCAGCCGTTAACCGATTTCGTATCCAATTTCATCTTTTTCGAGGTGACGATCGGCGCTACCAGTCTGCCACTGATCGTGGTGTGGCTGATTGCTGCCGCAACATTCTTCACGCTCTATTTCGGATTCATCAATTTCCGGGGTCTGGCACACTCTATTCGTATCATTCGCGGCGACTATGCCTCGCCGAATCACACCGGCGAGGTCAATCATTTCTAGGCGCTGACGACGGCGCTGTCCGGTACCGTGGGAATCGGTAATATTGGTGGCATGGCAATTGCGCTCAGCCTCGGCGGGCCAGGTGCCACATTTTGGATGATTATGGCCGGGTTACTCGGCATGTCCACCAAATTGGCAGAGTGTATTGCCGGCGTAAAATACCGGCGGGAAAATCCGGACGGCACTGTGTCCGGAGGCCCGATGTATTACCTGGAGCAGGGGTTGCGGCTGCGGGGTTTAAGTCTAATCGCCAAACCGCTGGGCATGTTCTACGCATTGGCTATCGTGATTGGTTGCCTGGGCATCGGTAACATGTTTCAGTCCAATCAGGCTTTCGAGCAGTTTGTCTATGCCACGGGCGGCACTGACAGCTTCTTTCTCGACAAGGGCTGGTTGTTTGGTCTGGTAATCGCCAGTGCCGTGGCCCTGGTGATTATCGGTGGGCTCAAGAGTATCGCTCGGGTTACCAGTCGGCTGGTACCCTTTATGGCAACGGCTTACGTAATTTTTGCCCTGTTGATTATTGCACTGAATAGCAGCAGATTGCCCTGGGCGATTCAGGCCATTTTCAGCGAAGCGTTCAGCCCCCAGGGTATAGCAGGAGGCATGTTCGGCGTCATGATCCTCGGCTTTCAACGCGCTGTTTTTTCCAACGAGGCCGGCATAGGATCGGCCGCCATAGCGCACTCGGCGGTGCGCACTAACGAACCCTCTACGGAAGGATACGTCGGGCTATTGGAACCCTTTATCGATACCGTGGTTATCTGCACGCTGACGGCTCTGGTAATCCTGACCACTATCTATGAACCGGACATGACCGGGCAGGGCTTGCAAGGCATTGAGTTAACCTCCCAGGCTTTCGAAAGCACATTGACCTGGTCCGCCGTGCCACTGTCATTCATTACCATTCTGTTTGCCTTCTCAACTATGATCTCCTGGTCTTACTACGGCTTGAAAGGCTGGACCTATCTGGTGGGGGAGGGACGCAAAAAGGAAATGTTGTTCAAGGCATTCTTCTGTGTTTTCGGCGTACTGGGATCCACCATGCAGTTGGGTGCAGTGCTGGATTTCTCCGATGCCATGGTTTTTGTCATCGCACTACCGAATATTCTCGGTCTGTACCTGCTTGCGCCCATACTCAAACAAGAGTTGCGGGGTTACCAGGACCGAATGAGTCGTGCCAGTGTCGTGTCAGGCCGTTATTCCTAATGCCCTAATGCTTGGCTGCCCAGTTGACGTAGATACAGTACGATTTGCCAGCTCTGCTCCCTGCTGAGGACTTCTTTAAAAGCCGGCTTCGCGCTACCTATGGGAGCACCCCCTTCGGCAATGGTCCATAAAAGGTAGCCATCCGATGCCATTTTCATCCCTGCGAACCGTGCGATATTGGTGGGCGCCGGGTCGAGATCCCTACCGGCTTCACCATCACCGACACCGTTCCTGCCATGACAGGAGGCGCAATTCTGTTGATAGAGAGTTTCTCCTGCGGCGATGTTCGCGAGAGTTGCTTCAAGTGGATTTTCTTCATCTTTGTAGGCAGCATCTACTCCGTTCATCATGGCAAAATGATGACGCGTGTGGGATACATTCATCATGCCGCCCATGTCATGTTGCTCGCTTTCCCGGTTCTCGCTGACAGAATTACCACTACCCGCCTTCATTTTCTGGCAGCAATTTTTTTCACCGTCTTGTTGCTGGCTCGTAGTTAAATTGTCGTGGTCCTGATGTTGGCCCTGTGCAAATGTCACAGTAGAGAATGATAAGAGCACCAGCAATGTTAGTAGGATATTTTTCATGATGACCTCACGGAATCCGATATACAAACCTTAGAAAGTTGAGAACTCCTGTCGAAATTTTTTAATCTCCATAAATACACCTTAATTCATTTATTAGGGTGATAGTTGTTTGAAATCAAACGCCCGCACGGGTTTTAGAATCCAGCTTAATAGAGGTCTAAGCAGAAATTCTGCTTTTATCTTGTTTGTACCGTTCAGACAACTTCGTCTTCGAAAAATTTTTCAATCTGGTCGGGATTGAATTGTAATTCTTCCAGGATTGCCCGCGTATGCTCGCCGATGGCCGGCACTGGCGACAGGGCTGGTTCGAAATCGCTGTTGTTACCGGGAGGCTTGAAGCTGGACACAATACCCTCCGGCGTCTGTGTAGGAATGATCCGATTGAGTGCCTTGAGTTGGGGGTGATTCCAGATATCTTCCATGTTATTCACGTTGGCGAAGGCAATCTGGGCTCCATCCAGCTTCTCGATTATCTGCTCGGCGCTGAGTAGTGAAAACAGACTCTGGATTAATTCTCGTAGACGGTCCCGGTTCTGGGAGCGCAGGTCGCTATTCCGGTAGCGTGGATCATGGATGAGGCTGGGTTGTTCCAGTACAAAGCGGCAGAACACGTCCCACTCCCGTTCATTTTGCAGGCCCAACATAATGATTCGATGATCGCTGCTCTGGAATGCGCCATAGGGATAGATGCTGGCGTGATCGGGGCCGGAGCGGGCGGGCTGAGGCGCTCCCTCGTAGGCGTAATATAAGGGAAATCCCATCCATTCCACCATGGCCTCCAACATGGAGATCTCGATATTGCTGCCATTGCCGGTGTTCGCGCGTTGTAACATCGCCGCGAGGATGGCGGCATGTGCTTGCATACCGGCGGCAATATCGGCAATCGAGATGCCGCTTTTAACCATCTGTTCCTCGGTGCCGGTAACCGAAAGAAATCCAGCTTCGGCTTGCACCAGCAGGTCGTAAGCCTTCTTGTCTTTATAAGGCCCTGCGTTGCCGTAACCGGAGATATTACAGACGATGAGCCTGTTGAACTGATCACTGAGATGCTCATAGCTTAGCCCAAGCTTCTCAGTCGCCGACGGTGCCAGGTTTTGAACCAGTACATCGCACTGCTCGAGCAGTCTTAGCAGAATATTCCTGGCCTCGGGATGTTTGATATCCAGCGTAAGGCTTTCCTTGGATCTATTGGTCCAGATAAAGTGAGAGGACTGACCCTTTACTCTCGAGTCATAGTGGCGTGCAAAATCACCCACGTCTCGACGCTCAATCTTAATAACCCGTGCACCCAATTCGGCCAGTTGTCTGGTGCACAGGGGAGCGGCGATCGCATGCTCCAGCGACAGTACTGTTATACCGGTGAGTGGTGCTGAATTTGTCATTATCGGTTGCAGGCAGGCATTTATTCCACGAGCGCTGTGCCCTTCATACACAGCGAGCCTGCATGATCTTTTACCCAAAGTTGGGTTTCGCCATTCTGATCTGGATCAACACCACATACATGAAAGGGATTCAAATCAAATACCGGGGCGACGGCTTTGAATTGAAACGTCTTAATAGACCGATCGGAGTGAGTTACCCCTAACAGCTCTAGCAGCAGGGTGGCAAGCAGCGGGCCATGCACGATAAGACCCGGGTATCCTTCTTCCCGGGTGACATAATCCCGATCGTAGTGAATACGGTGGCCATTAAATGTAAGCGCGGAATAACGAAACAACAATACCGGATCGGCGTGGATCATTCGCGAATAGTCGCAGTCGATGGTCGCGGCAACTGCTGGGGGTGTTGCTGCATCGGCAGGAGTGTGTTGTCGAAACACTATGTCGTGTTCTTCCTTGATCGCCAGGCCTTGCGTGTTACCGATCTCGTGGCTTACGCAGACGAATGCCAGTTTGCCACTACGCCCGTCCTTAATCTCGATGCTTTTTATAGTGGATTGGCGGCTAATCGCTTCGCCTGCATGCAGAGGCTGGAGAAATTCGAGCCGGCTACCGGCCCACATGCGCCGGGGTAAGGGAATGGGTGGCAGAAAATCTCCGCGTTCCGCATGACCGTCATTGCCTAATTTCGATTGCGGGGCCGGATCCAGGAAGTACAGCCAGTGCCATAGAGGAGGCATTGGGCTGCCGGTCTGGCAGACCAGGTCTTGCTTATCCAGGGTGGCTGCCATCGCTACCATAGGTGCGAGTGTTAGGACATCATGAGAAGATTCGGAGCGACCGATCCATTGCTCAAACTGCTCTGATGCTAGTGTTTCTTCGGAGCTCATTGTCGGTTTCTGAATCTCTCAGAGATTCCCTAAATCATTGATGCACCGAGAATTTAATGGATGCCCGCGCAAGTTACTACTAAAATGATGCAGATTCACCATTTTGAGGTGAAACCAGCGCATAGCAGAGTTCTTCTAGACCAGTAAGCACGTACTCGAGACAGGTGAAGGACAGGCAAAGGACAGGATCATGGCAGGAAAATATTTCGAAGAACTGCAGGTGGACGCGGTGTTTGAGCATCAGCCGCACCGCACTATTACGGAAACGGATAACTACCTGTTCACTACCATGACGCATAATCCGCAGCCCCTACACATTGATGCCGAGTTCGCCAAGACGACCCAACACGGCCAGATTATTGTAAATAGCCTGTTTACTCTGGGGTTGGTGATCGGACTATCCGTCGCGGACACTACACTGGGGACTACTATTGGCAACCTGGGAATGGACAAGACGGAATTTCCCAATCCTGTCTTCATTGGAGACACACTACGGGTGACCACCAGAATCGTCGAGAAACGCGAATCGAAGACTAAACCTGATCGTGGCATCGTGTGGTTCCAGCACACCGGTATTAATCAACGAGATGAGATAGTGTGTGAATGTCTGCGTAAAGGCATGATGTTAAGGAAACCAGCCTGATGTCTAAGATGCAACCGAGCAAGGGTGCCAGGGGATTGCGTAGATCGCTGCATTTCGTCCCTGGTGGCAATGACCGGATGTTTGAAAAAGCCCTGACATTGCCAGCGGACTCATTGATTCTGGACCTGGAAGATTCGGTTACTCCCGAAAACAAGGAATCCGCTCGTGAGCACGTCTGTCAGTGGATACGCGAAACAGACTTCGGTATGCAGGAGTGCCTGGTGCGTATCAACCCGCAGGACACACCCTGGGGTAGAGATGATTTGTCCGCCATCATGGAGGTATTGCCCGATGGCCTGGTATTGCCGAAAGTAGCAAGCCGCGCCGAGGTCGATGCTATTGATGAAATGATGACTCCTGTTGAACAGGCGCACGATGTTGAAGCGGGTTCAATCTCACTGCTGTTGATCGGTACAGAAGTACCAGAGGCGGTATTCAATCTTCCGGAGATGACGAAGAACGCCAGAGTGGATGCCATCACCTGGGGTGCGGAGGATTTATCTGGGGCACTTGGCGCCAAAGCCAAGCGCGACGAGCAGGGTAACTACCTCGAAGTATTCAGTTATGTCAGATCAACTTGCCTATTGTCCGCAGTAGCCGGTGAGGCACATCCGATTGATGCAGTCTATGTCGATTTTAAGAACACCGCAGGCCTGGCCAGAGAAAGCAAGATGGCGGCAGACATGGGTTTTACGGGCAAGATCACAATTCACCCCAAACAGATCGATATAGTTAACGATGCCTTCACCCCCAGCGATGCTGAAATCAGCGAAGCCGCCGAATTGATTCAGGCATTCGAAGAACAACAGGCAGCGGGCAACATGGCATTTTCCTTCAGGGGACAGATGGTTGACGTGCCTCATCTGACACGCGCCCGTAAAATCATGGCTATCGCAGCCCATATCGCCGGGCTAACGGGCTGACAAGAAACAAGAAACAAGAGACAAGAGAATATGGATTTTAGAGAGGACGAAGAACAAGGCCTGATTCGCGATTCGATCCGCAAGCTCTGTGAAGGCTTTCCCGATGACTACTGGGAGGAGCATGACCGCCTGGGTCAATTTCCTGATGAATTCTTCAATGCCATGGCGGCTGCGGGCTGGATTGGCATCGCCATGCCGGAACAGTATGGAGGCGCGGGCAGAGGTATTCAGGAAGCGGCAATCATACTGGAAGAAGTCGCCGCCTCCGGTGCCGCCATGAACGGTGCCACCCCGGTACATCTGTCTATTTTTGGCATGCACCCGGTAGTCAAACATGGCTCTGCTGCCATGCGTGAAAAATACCTGCCTCCTGTGGCACGTGGTGAGATGCATGTGGCCTTCGGAGTCACCGAACCTGATGCCGGCAGTGATACCACATCCATCGAAACCTTTGCCAGGCTCGACGGTGATCACTACGTCGTGCGAGGACGCAAAGTCTGGACTACCAAGGCCCTCGAGTCAGAAAGGGTGTTACTACTGGTGCGCACGCAGAAGAAAGAAGACGTGCAGCGCAAGACTGAAGGCATGACCTTGTTGCTGGCGGAATTGCAGAAACCCGAGGTGTCTATCTCCGCCATTCCTAAACTGGGTCGCAATGCGGTACGCACCTGCGAAGTGGTCTATGACGATCTGAAGGTGCCGGTGGCTGATCGGGTCGGGGAAGAGGGTGCAGGCTTCAGGTATTTGCTGGATGGATTGAATGCAGAACGAATTTTGATAGCTGCCGAATCCGTTGGTATCGGCAGGGCCGCTCTGCGTCGTGCAGTGCGCTATGCAAATGAGCGAGTCGTGTTCGGTCGACCCATCGGTAAGAATCAGGGCATCGCCTTCCCATTAGCCGAAGCCCGCACCAGGCTCGATGCAGCCGAGTTGATGGTCCGTAAAGCCGCCTGGATGATAGACAACGACATACCCTGTGGCACCGAGGCGAACATGGCCAAGTGGCTGGCCGCAGAAGCAGGATTCTTCGCGGCAGACTGTGCCATTCAGACCCATGGTGGATTCGGCTATGCGCGGGAGTACCATGTCGAGCGCTACTGGCGAGAGGCGCGCCTGATGAAGCTGGCACCGATCTCTCAGGAAATGATTCTGAATTTTGTGGCAGAGCATGAACTTGGTCTGCCGCGCTCCTATTGATTTGCAGCGCCCCGCATAAAAGCAATTTTAAATAGCGGAAATATCGTATATAACAGTGCCTGCCCGGGGTAAGAATAAAAACTGCCGCTGACTCTATCCGCGTGTAGAGCGCTGTGTGTTCTATCCATCGATCCTATTTCAGAGGGACTGACTATGAAAATTTCAACTCGCCTGCTGCTAATCGCTGGATGCTGCGTCACTCTCACGGCGTATGGCATCGACGAACCCGTTTCCCTGACTCACGGGCAAGTGAGTGGAGCAACACTGGACAGTGGTGTGCAGGAGTTTCTCGGAATTCCCTTCGCCGCCCCTCCGGTAGGTGATTTACGCTGGAAGCCACCCCAGGCACCGACTCCGTGGCAGGGAGTCAGGGTCGCCGACCAGCATGGCCCGGCCTGCATACAGAGGCGCGCGGCTTATATGAGCGAAGATTGCCTGTACCTGAATGTATGGACCAAGGCAGAGACCGGTGGGGAAAAACTACCGGTTATGGTGTGGATTCACGGTGGTGGTTGGAGCAGTGGCTCTAACAGCGTACCGATATACGACGGTGAGGCTTTCGCTAATAATGAGGTGGTGCTGGTGTCGGTTAACTACCGCATGAATGCGTTTGGCTGGATGGCGCACCCAGCACTGTCGGCAGAGTCTGGGCAGGGCGTGTCTGGAAACTACGGCATCCTGGATAATGTCGCTGCACTTGAATGGGTACAACAGAACATCGCCGAATTTGGCGGTGATCCTTCCAATGTGACGATCTTCGGTGAATCGGCGGGGGGTGGTAGCGTGTATGCGCTGTTAGCCACACCCCTGGCTGAGGGTCTGTTTCACAAGGCTATCTCTGAGAGTACCTGGATTACTGCCAACAACGTCACCAACCTGAATACGCCTAATGGTATGACCGTTAGTGCCGAACAGCGAGGCTCACAGGCCATCGGCGCGAAACTCGAAGAATCAGGCATGGGCGACGGTGAGGTGCTCGAGAACATGCGTAGCCTATCCGCGCAACAGTTGATGGAAATGCAGCTCGGAGTCTCCCTCATTGTAGATGGCCATGTGTTTCCCAAATCGCCGGCGGAGATTTTTGCCGAAGGATCACACAATATTGTTCCCTTGATGGCAGGCATCAATGATGGAGAAGGGCTGTTTTTCATCAGGCCAGACAGGACATTTCAATCGGTGGCGGAGCAGCGCGCCGCCCGGGTCGAAGAGTTCGGTGAGCATGCCGGTAGCCTGCTGGACTATTACGTGGCTGATAACGATGAGGATGTCTTCACGGTTGAAGTGGATTACAACACCGATGCCTGGTTTGCCCGCCCCACTCGTGAAATCATTCATTCCATCGCACGTTCGGCTGAAGACAGCTACATGTATGTGTTTACCCGAAACCTGCGCGACCCAACGCAGCGTTCGCCCCATGCAATGGAGCTGCGCTATGTATTCAACACCTTGCCGAGTGATGCACCCCCGGCCGATCTGGAGATCGCTCAACTGCTGAACGACTACTGGACACAGTTCGCCAAGAACGGGACTCCCAATGGTGACGGATTACCACAATGGCCAGCCTATGACCTGGAATCCCAGGTACACCAGGTATTGGGTGTGCGGGTGGGACAGGATTCCATGCTGCGCAAGCAGGAATTGGATGAATTGGATCGCTATTTCAGCGATCGCTACAATTCGGCCATAAATAAGTAATTAAAATCAGGTAGTTACATGATGAATTTAAATAAGTTGAGAGCAGTAATTCTGGGTGTCTGTATCACATCTCTGGCACAGTTTTCTTCAGCACAAGAACTCGATCACCGGGATGATCCCGCCGTTCAGCGGGTAGCACCATTCCAGGTCTTCGACAACCTGTATTACGTCGGTGCCAAGTGGGTGTCTGCCTGGTTGTTGGTGAGCGATCAGGGACTGATCCTGTTCGATTCGCTTTACGGCGAATTGACCGATCTGGTTATCGATGGAATTCGCGAGTTAGGCTTCGACCCAGATGACGTACGCTATGTTATCGTGACTCACGCACACTATGATCATGTAGGTGGCGCACGGCGTTTCCAAGAGGAATTTGGTTCGGTGGTGATGATGACCGAAGCAGACTGGCGAATGACTACTGAACCTGCAATTTATCAGGAGTATGACAGACCGATTCGTCATCTCTCGGTTGTCGATGGTGGTACCTTAAATCTGGGCCGCACCCGGCTGCGTTTCATGGTGACGCCGGGTCATACGCCTGGCGTACTGTCCACTCGTTTCACCGTCTATGACCGCGGTTATCCCCATGTGGCATTCATGTTCGGGGGTGTCGGCCTGAACTTCTCAGGGGTGGAACGCACCGAATCCTATATCAACAGCGTGCAGCGTCTGCAGCAGTTGCCGGATATCGAGGTGAATATTCCCAATCACGAAGGCTCGGGAGAGGTTTTCGAGCGCTATGAAATTCTCTCGGACCGCCGGGACGGTGACCCACATGCCTTCGTCGATCCTGAAAGCTGGAACGCGTGGTTGGAGATTCTATTGCTGAATGCCGAATCGAAGCTGAAAAACGAGCAAGAGGCGGCCGGAATTAATTGATCTGTATGGGTTGTTTCATGACTGTTCTGTAAAACTCTGTAACACGTAAAATACAACCGTTTGATCTAGCTCAAAAAGTCAGCAAATAGCACGCACATCAAGGGATGCAGCAGTGTTCCCCTCACCATGCATCAACTACCATTGGTACGTCTAGCAGGAAATTGTTCTGCCACGAGATGGGCTCTCTCCTGCCGCAGTGACCATCTCATAAGTCACTAATCTATAAGGAAATACCTAAAGAAGTTCTCGCTTCCATCGAGGAGAACCCTACTTTCCGGCGAGGAGAACCCTATGCGAATGCTCACAGAACATATCCGGGGATTGATGTTTATCACTGCGGTAACGATGCTGGCACCGATCTCCCAGGCTCAGCAAGTCACCTTTCATAAAGACATAGAGCCGATTTTGCAGCGTAGCTGCCAGTACTGTCACCGCCCGGGTGGTGCGGCTCCTATGCAACTGATTACCTACGAGGAAGTAGCGCCCTTCGCTGGCTTGATCGAATATAAGACTGGTCTCAGAGACCGTATGGGTGTCATGCCTCCCTGGTATGCAGAGAAGGACATCGGTGTTCAGCAATACAAAAATGATCCTTCACTTACTGACGAGGAGATATTCGCTATTTCTGTCTGGGCGCGCACTGGTGCCCCTGAGGGCGATCCTGCCGATGCACCCGAGCCCCTGGTATTCGATGACAGCATCAAGTGGTCTTTGGGCGAACCCGATCTCATCTTTCGAACTGAAGATTATACGATGCCGGCGGGCGACCCTGACTGGTGGGGTGATTTACCCAAGGTACCGGTTGGGCTGGATGAGGACCGCTATGTGAAGTCGGTGGAAATTGTTGAAACCAACGATGTTCCACTTACCGGCACCGGTCGCGAAACCGTGGGTGGCCTGTGGATATATCACCACGTGATCTGGCGAACAGAAGTTGTGGACGAAAATGGCGAGGTAGTACCCGGCAGTCAAGCGGGTTGGCCGATCCATGAAGTGGGTCGTAACCCGGATATATTTGACCCTGAAAACGGGCGTTTGCTGAGGGCCGGTTCGGTTTTCGCCACCGATTCGGCGCACATGCATTCCACTGGCTTGGATACTACGGGGTATCTGGAAATTGGTTTCCGCTTTCATCCCAGAGGTTATGAGCCCAAGTATGAGAGTGCCCGTTTTAGCCTTGGCAACGGGGTCGATATCAGCGTTACCGGCAACAAGACCGATCAGGAGTTACACGCCTATTCGGTACTGGAGGATTTCACCAAGATTATTAGCTTCGAGCCCCATCTGCATGCCCTTGGTGAGCGTATGTGCCTGGAAGCAATCTGGGGTTACACCGTGGAAACACTGTCCTGTGTGGGCTACGACCATAACTGGGTACGTGCTTATCCCTTTGAGATCGACTATGAACCACTGCTGCCCCCGGGCACTGTGCTGCATATTACCGGTTTTCTGAATAACACCAGCGCCAACTTCAATGTCCCTGACCCACGCAACTGGCAGGGTTCGGGAAACCGTTCGATGACCAATATGTTCATCGACCTGGGTATCCGGGTGAAGATGACTGAGGAACAGTTTTTTGAAGAAATGGAGGGTCGTGTTGAGCGCCGGAACATTGGACCTAATGATCACATAATCGGTTGTCCCTTGTGTGGGGCACCGCTGGTGGACCATAGTGTTACATCGGTGGAGAACTAATCATGACTTTTTTAATGACTAGGCTGCGTTCGATCCTTATCTTGAGCCTCGCTGTGTTCCTGGTGAACATCAGCTTGGTTGAACCAGCGCAGGCCCAAGCCGCACTCAGCTACTTTAAAGGCCAGCATATTGAACCGGGCTACGAGGGCTGGAGAAGAAACGATGATGGCTCGGTGACCTTCTATTTTGGTTACCATAACGAGAACTGGGAAGAAGAACTCGATATACCCATCAGTGACAACAATTTCTTCTCACCCGGTGAGCGGGACCGTGGCCAGCCAACCCACTTTCTGCCACGGCGCAATCGCTTTACCTTTGAAGTGGATATGCCGGTGGGCTGGGATGAAACTTTAGATTTTTCATGGACCTTGATATCGCCCAATGGGGAGGTCAGGAGAGCTTTCGGGAGTTTGCACACTGATTACATCATCAACCCGATGATCATTGCTTCGGAAATGGGTTCCCTGGGTGCTGGCTTCAGTAGCCCTGAGTCCAGGGCCAATGTCGCTCCAGTAGTCTCGGTGTTAGGTGATACTCAGCGTACTGCACGTGTTGGTGAGGCAATCACCCTAAGGGCGCACATAGACGATGACGGCTTGCCCAGGCCTCGCCGCACTTCCGAAAGACAGATCGCAGCTGATGCTGAAGCGGGAGGAGTAGACGGTCTTGAACAACAAGCAATAAAGCGCGCGCGCTTGTTGCGAAGACCGAGCCAGGCAACAGTGGGCAAGACCAACGGTCTGTATCTGTCGTGGAATGTATACCGCGGTAAGAATGTAGCTACTTTTGATCCACCCCAATCCAAAGTCTGGGAAGATACCCGTGCCTCGGGAAACTCTCCCTGGGGGGTTCATTGGGTACCACCACCGATACCCGAGGATGGTAACTATGAAACCCAGGTGACCTTCGACGAGCCTGGTGAGTATACCCTGTGGGCCAGAGCCGATGATGGTGGCTTGTACCACGACACTTACATAACGGTAACAGTCGAGCCCTGAGGGCATACCGACTCATCCCGATTCCGACACGCATTCCTGGCAATTGCAGGGATTGGCAGGAGAAGTAGTTGCAAGTCGGAGTCGGGAATCCTCAATTCCTTCTCAGTCACGAGACTGTGAATTCATATCGCATATTGAGTGCTCGATCTAGAACCGGGCAGACTTTTCTTGAAAATTTATTGAGTGGGCAGTGAGGGCGTGGGCTCGATCTGCCAGCGCGCATATTGGCGCCGCGCGGCGCTGAGTTGAGACGGACTGAGTTCTTCTTCGATTGCATGTTTCAGAGCGAGGCCTTCTTCATGCCCATTGTTCACCGCCTTGGCAGCCCAGGCATGGGCCTGCACGGTATCCCGGGGAATAGGATCACCCTCCAGATGCATCATCGCCAGGGCATAGGCAGCATTGACATGGCCAGCTCGAGCGGCGCTGACCATCCAGGCCAGGCCACGCATATTGCTCTGGGATACGCCAGATCCCTCGAAGTAGAGGCTGCCCAGATTGAATTGGGCATCGACATGACCTTGTAGGGCAGCGGCCTGAGTCCATTTGAAGGCCAGCTCGATATCCTGGTCTACGCCCTGACCGGTGAAATAGAGGATTGCCAGATTATATTGGGCCGCGTCCAGCCCTTCTTCGGCGGCGACGCTGAATTCCTGAAAAGCTGTAGCGAAGTCACCAGCAAAGGCCGCATTCACACCTTCCTCATAGTCGGCATTAGCGCGAACGAGGAAGAACATCACCACAATAGCCGTAATTATGGGCCCGTAAGACTTCAAACAATAAATGCAGAGCTGCATTTTACTCATAAAACCAGTGCTCAATTTTTCGACAGGCGAGTGTAATATAGAGTACCCCGATTTAATAGCAGCGAAACTTGAGCCAGTCGACAACTCCCTAGGAAAAGTCATGGATTTCGCTATAATACCGCCGTCTCGTGGGACCGGCTGGATTGGATTACACGGAGACAAGAAATTACGCACCCGTAGCTCAGCTGGAT
>DMJN01000088.1 GCA_003451715.1 Gammaproteobacteria bacterium
TCTATTCTCAGATGAAAGCGCAGCAGGCATTTATGGGGCCTATATATCACTCGTATACATCACACCTGTTATAGGAGGAATTGTAGCTGATAGATATCTGGGCCCGGCCAAGGCAGTAGTGTTAGGTGCCCTGTTGCTGGTTTCCGGACATATGGGAATGGCTATCGAAGGTGCTCAGGCCGTTGAAGTTACAGAACAAGGTCAAATCCAGGTACAGCGAGACCCGATGTTCCTGCAGATTTTTTACTTCTCCTTAGCACTCATCATTATGGGAGTCGGCTTTCTGAAAGCCAACATCTCCACGTTGGTTGGCTCGATGTACGAACGTAAGGATCCACGTAGAGATGGTGCCTTCACCCTGTTTTATATGGGAATTAATCTGGGTGCATTCTTAGGTGCTATTGTGTGTGGATTTCTTTTGCAATATCGGGGATTCAGCTGGGGATTCGGTGCTGCTGGTTTAGGTATGTTATTTGGCTTGCTAGTGTTTATTCGAGGGCAACATCACTTCGGTGATGCAGGCAAACCGAAAAACCCGGAATTACTATCCCAGCCAGTGCTTCCCGGAATCAATCGTGAAGTAGCCATTTATCTGCTTACCCTTCTAGGTGTGCTGGTGTGCTGGCAGCTCATGCAGAATCGGGCTGTCGTGGGCGGCATACTTGGAATGTCATTGGTTGCTATGACATTGGTTGTGGTCAGCTACGCATTCGTAAAATGCGAACCCCATGATAGAAATCGAATGCTGGTTTGCCTGTTTCTGATGAGTTATCAAATTATTTTCTGGTCATTATTCGAACAGACCGGCAGCTCCTTAAATTTAATGACTGATCGCAACGTCGATCGTGTGGTCTTCGGTTTCGAAATTCCAGCCGCGGCATTTCAATCCGTTAATGCGTTTTTTATTATCACCCTGGCGCCGCTCTTCAATATGACATGGCTCTATCTGTCGCGACGTGGCTGGGAACCATCGACTCCGATGAAGTTTGCGCTCTCGCTCATTCAGTTAGGCCTGGGCTTCCTGCTTCTGGTGTATGGTGCCTCGATTGCTACCGATGCCACTCAAGTAGCCCTGATCTGGCTGGTGCTTCTGTATCTACTGCATACTACGGGTGAGCTCTGTATCTCTCCCGTTGGATTATCCATGACTACCAAACTCTCAGTACCGGGTGTGGTAGGCATGATGATGGGTTGCTGGTTCCTGGCCTCAGCGGCAGGAAACTATGTTTCCGGTACCATTGCTGCAATGACCGGCTCCGACACGGTCGGAGGCGAAGTCACCGACCCTGCAGCGGCTCTGGCCAGCTACATGGAAGTGTATACCACTGCCGGCTGGTACAGTGTGGTGGCAGGAGTGCTAGCTATCTTCCTGGTGCCGCTGCTCAAATATTTCATGCACGGCATCAAATAAGCTGTTGTTCCTCACACAAGCTTGCAGGTTCCTGCTGCTTTAACAAAAATCCACCGGATTGAAGTAAAATAGCCTATTCTGCGGCTATACAGTTCACGGACAGGAGAGGGCATGGGATTTCTTGCAGGCAAGCGAATTTTAATTCTGGGAGTCGCCAGTAAACTCTCCATCGCCTCCGGTATTGCGGCCGCGATGCACCGGGAGGGTGCAGAAATTGCACTCACCTACCAGAATGACAAGCTCAAGGATCGAGTCATCAAGTTTGCCGAAGGCTGGGGTTCAAACCGGGTATACCCCTGTGATGTCACTAATGATCAACAGCTTCAAGATCTATTCTCCTCTTTAGCAGAGAGTTGGAATAGTTTGGATGGAATCGTGCATTGCCTGGCCTACGCACCTGGTCATGAACTGGAAGGCAATTACATCGATGTAACCACCAGAGAAGGGTTCCTGACAGCCCACGAGATCAGTTCTTACAGCTTCGGAGCACTAGCCCAGGGTGGCAGAGCGCTGATGCAGGGTCGAAATGGCTCACTGCTGACCTTGAGCTACCTGGGAGCTGTACGCAGCCTGCCCCACTACAACGTGATGGGCTTGGCCAAGGCCAGCCTCGAGGCAAATGTGCGTTATCTGGCGTCCAGCCTGGGACCCGAAGGCACCCGCGTCAACGCGATATCGGCGGGTCCGATACGAACCCTGGCGGCATCCGGTATCAAGAGCTTTCGCAAGATGCTGAGCTACAATGCCCAGCAGACACCTCTGAGGCGCAACGTGACAATTGATGAAGTGGGCAACGCCGCCGCCTTTCTTTGCTCAGATCTGGCTTCCGGGATTAGTGGGGAAATTCTTTACGTCGATGGCGGATTTAACACCACCGCAATGGGTTCACTACAGGATGACGCGACGGATTAATCCTTAGTCATGTCTCTAAAACTGATCTGCAGCCCGGGTAGTTTGAATGTCGGCATTGCTTCGTAAGTTGTTCAGATAGGCTTCGAAATCGCTGTTACCCAGGTCAACCCGTAGATTATTGGTCAGGGTAATTCGCTGTTCTTCATCGAGTGAATCGACGCTGCCGCTGTTTACCTGATTCAGCTCCAGCAACACGAATGTGCCGTTATCCAGGGTAAGACTGGCTAGCTCCGAATCATTTTCAGGTCTGCGCATGCCGAAGACCTCGTTGAGGATCTGCCTATTCACAGTAGTCGCATTCCGCTCTACAGCATCCTGGGATATCCATTCCAGTTCGTTCTCCTGTAGCAACACATCGAGACCTGCGCCGCTTTCGGCTGCAAGCATCAGTTGTTCACCCAGGGATTGCACAGCGTCTCTTTCCATTATGGTGCGTAACAGCACGGCAATTTCCGGCTCTACCTCTTCAAGCGGTCGAACATTCGCTTCGTTAAATTCTTGGACACGTAGCACAACAGACTGCGACTCGTTCAGTTCGAGCACATCGCTGTTATTACCCTCCAGCAACACCTCATCGGCAAACGCGGCAGCCACTACCTGCTGATTAGTAAAAATACCGCGGCCGCCAGCCCGGCCGGTGGGGTCGCTCTCTTCTATGGTCAGATTTAATTCTTCAGAAATGGTGGTCAACTCACCCGTTTCGAATGCCAGATTCGAGAGGTCCTCGAGTCTTTCTGCATAGATCAACTCTACTTCTGCACTCTTCAGATCGCGTTCCAGTCGTTCGACGACTTCTTCATAGGATTGGAAGACATTTTCCGCATCCTCTGTCAGTTTCACCAGGTGAACGCCAAATTCAGTGACTACTGGTCCCGATACTTCATTCAGATTCAGTACTTCCAGCATCTCTTCAATCTCAGCCGGGAATGCTCCTCCATCTGAATAGCCGATATCTCCACCCTGCTCGGCTGAGAGCACATCTGTGGATAACTCCAGAGCCAGTTCGCCAAAGTCTTTGCCGTCGACTAAACGCTGCTGAGCAGCAGAAGCCAGCTGCAAAGCTTCGTCTTCGGACAGGTCACTGCCGACTTCAAACATGATATGGGAGGCACGTTTTTCGGAGGCTCCCTCGAAGGAATCTCGCTCAGATTCGTACAGGGCACGTAACTCCGCCTCATCGACCTGGATCTCTTCGGCGATTACATCCTTATCCAGCATGACATAGAGGACCACTACAGTCTCTTCTTCGGTAAACTCTTCACTATTCGCGTCGTAATAGGTCTGAATTTCTTCATTGCTGATGGCAGTTCCAAGCGTACGAGTTCCCAGGATTACCGACAGATAGCGAAAATCCCGCGTCTGGGCTGTGAGTTCGGTGACACGTTGCATTTCTGTGTCAGTAATGAAATTTGAGCTGGAATAGGCATTGGCAAGCTGTGCCATGATCATCTGCTGACGCAATGTCTCTCGATACAGTGGCACACTGAAACCCTGGGCGGCCATCGTTCGCACAGCCAGGTCCGAGTCAAACACGCCACCAATCTGAAATGATTGCGTGTTCAGGATATTCCTGTCTAACCTGTCGCTGGAGACCAACATAGATCTATTCTCGGCTGATTGCCGTAGAACAATCTCTTCAATGAGTTGATTGAGGGCAATCTGCTCGAGTAGATCTTGATCGATAGAACCGATATCGCCTCCGATGGAATTCAGAAATTGCTGGGTATTATTCTGCAGTTGAACTTCGCTGATTTCCTCACCATTGACTTCAGCAACTGGTGGAGAAGCGACAAATCCCCCTATGATCGAATCGACTCCAAACAAGGCAAATACGGCAACAATCAAACCTATAATGACTTTTGCTATTACACCCTGTGAATTATCTCTTATGTTTTGTAGCATCTTCTGTCCTGACCTTTTTCTATCACCTTTACGATGGTAGTTTCCCCCTGGCAACAATCTTGAACCGGATTACCAGCGTCTTCCCAGTTCACAATCTCAATAGTGAGCGGTTTTCAAATAGCTTCAAATCCAGATTCGTCCGCTATAAGCAGGCTCAATTCTCGACTTTTCTAAAAAGCAAAAAGGCGCATCAGAGATGCGCCCTCATCATACAAATCTGGAATCGGCTAGCCTACCAGAATTGACAATCGATTTCTCGATACCAAATGCTTAAGCGCAGTGCCTTTGTATAAAAACCCTACGCTTAACAAACCTTTTGAACTGACAGTTTAAGCTGTTTAGTACAATGTGTTTACTGCATCCTTGAGTGCTTTGCCCGCCTTAAAACTTGGCACTCGTGCAGCTTTAATTTGAATAGGCGCACCCGTTTGGGGATTCCGTCCAGTACGTGCTGCTCTATTCTTTGTAGCAAACGTACCAAAACCTACAAGTACAACGGGATCCTCTTTCTTCAATGATTCAGTAATCGCCACAATCATTGCGTCGATAGCACGACCAGCCGCAGCTTTAGGAAGGTCCGCACTTGCAGAAACAGCATCTATTAATTCTGATTTATTCACGTTATCCCCTTTTTATAGATTGGAAGTTGTATTTCAATAAATACTTAAGAATTTTATGTATTCAATTGGAAAAACTGGCTCAATTTGTGCTGTAGAATCTGACTGGGTCAACACCAAACTACTACCCAAAATTCAAAAGCTTTAAGCCGAAAACTAATCCAAATTGATTCCCTGAAAATGGCTCATACGCTAGGTATGATGGGGTCTTTATACCAATTGCTAGAAACTAATGTCAACACAAAACATGCTGTATTAATGAGTATTAATGAGTAT
>DMJN01000256.1 GCA_003451715.1 Gammaproteobacteria bacterium
GTAATCGAACCGCTGTACTGGTTTCGAGATCGGCTCAGGCTGAAATCGCTTACCCAGAGCCGTGGAGCCGAGCTTTCCAACAACTCAAGAAACCTGATGGTGTTGCTGTCATCCAGTGTTCGAAACGACATCTCCTGGCTGATTAGGAGCCATCCCCGGGTTTCCAGCTGTTCGGCCAGGCGGGTGGAGCTCACTGTTATTGATGTATTCCTGGCGTGCTGAGACAGGGCACGTTGTATGTTTGCTTCAACAATAGGAACGGTGTCACCGGTGAATATCTGCGCCTCCAACTCTCCGGCTATCGCCTCAGACTGAACACGTCGTTCCCGCCAGGATGCCGTGTTTTCAATAAGCCGGCGCGCTCTTTCGATGGCAAGCTGTTCGCTTTCAATAGTAGCCTCTCTCTCATCGTAGAAAGCGCCAATAGCGGGGAACAGACTGGTGCTGAGAAATAAAAGTCCTATCAAGCCTCCCATAATCAAAATATTTCGCTCTCTTTTGGATATCTGCATCACTTTGCTCTCACGCTGTGCTTTCTGAGTGCTGTTTACTCATCGGGAAAATAGCGCACCATATAGGCCTCGAAGTTAACAGTGCTTATTCTGAGATCGATGTAATACCGATTGTTATTCGTTGCCCGAGAGAATACGACTTCCGTAAACATTGGATTTTGTTCCAGTCGTTCCAGGATTGCCTGTGGCTCCTGACTGGTCCCTTGTATCCTGACTAATCCTTCTGACACCTCAAGAGATGAAAGCCGGTCCGGGCTGAGTACACTCTGTAGTGTATACATGGCGTCACCAACATCTTGCACTGGAAAATCATTAATCGGCCCCCATTCGTTTTCAAAACTGACTACAACCGCCTGGTCCTGCCTGGCTTCAATTGACAGTTCCCATTGCGATTCAAGTGAGGCTGCCAGGGATCTGAACTCGAGCGATTGACCTATGAAGGGAATGGCAGATAACAACAACAGCGCCGCAACAATTCCGGCGGCAATAAGTAACCTCCATCCCTGCTCCACTCTGTGTCTTGCAGTTAATGCCCCGGATGGAAAAAATGCATACTCCCGGTTGCTCTGGTTCGCACTGCTTTCGAGATAATCTTGTGTAGAGCTGAATCGCTTGAGCTGCGTTGTCGAGTCTTCATTGATCTGTTGCTGCCACTGCTGCTCGAAAATCTCCTGCTCAAAATCGAGCTTGTTCACGTGCCACCAGCCGACAACTCCGTTGCTGGATAATTTTACTGCTGTGATACTTTGTCGATCTTCGTCCACAACGCAATTGGCATTTTCGCCAGTGACATTAAGCAGGCGTGGCTTTATAGCTACGAGAAAAATATTCTGCGCCTTGAAAGCTTCGAAGAATTTCATTAATCGCTGGTTGGCAACCCACAGCGCCGTGTTGCCGGATCCTGCCTCAGCAGACTCAGGATTCACTGCCAGTACCAGCGTGTCGCTGAATGTCGGTAACAGACTATCAACCTGCAGCTTGAGTGCTGAAACCAGATTGTCTCTGCCGACGCCCGGCATGTCCTGGGTGGTTGCTACAAACTCCTCCGGTGGTAACAGCAGTAATACGGAATGATCTTTTTGTTGTTCTGGGAGTAATGAACTACAGGCCTGTGCGAGTTGGTCGGGGTTTATCGCTGTGGATGAGTCTTGAAATTCCACAATTTCACCGGATTCCATATGAGCCAACTGTCCATCGAACACCAGCAGCGTGGCATCGACCTTGTTGAGCAATTCCCGTTTGGAGCCACCCTCCATCAAATTGCGCAGCGTCGGCGGTAAATAGGACAGGATTTGTTGTTGAATCTGAGTCATGTTGTTCCAGGCAAGCGTTTCGCTGACCGATAATCCAGCCGCTCAGCCCCGCTTACCGGTGCCCGGCCAATGTGCTGAAGTAAGCTAAGCTTTTGAAAAAATTATTAAATCTTCAGCTATAGGACTGCGCTGAAGGAAAAATAGTTTTAGCGGAGAGGGCAGTAATTCACCGATAACTGCCCGAGGAGGGGGAGAATCTGGTGTAGCAGCGCAGAACTGCTTGAGCAAAGCAGGTTCGATGCATGGCCCAGCGTGGTGAGTGCCCCCAATAATGCGGGATTGAAAGTAAGGGGTTACTTACATTATGCAGAATTGACCAGTCATTCCGGGGGCAACCCGGAATGACTGGAGATTAGTCTGGTTGCGCGGCCTAATCGCCGGAGCTGCGTAGAGCCTGACGCTCTTTTTCCACAAGAAAATCAACAACTTCCAGCATTTCCTGCTGGGTGCGGACATTTTCACCCGTGGTGATCAGATATTTGCCGTTCACGATCATGTTCGGCGTACTACGAATCTCGTAGTCCTCCATGCGTTGCTCGGCCTGATTCACCTTGGTTCGCACTGAAAACGAATTGAAGGCTGCCTCGAAATCCGCTTCGCTGACTCCGTGCCTGGCAAACAGTGCAGCTATTTGCCGCTCGTCAACCAGTTGATTACGGTCGACATTGATCGCATTGAATACAGCCTCATGCAGCACATCCAGTGCATCCAGCGCTTCTGCGGCATAATAGATCTGGCCATGCACCTTCATCATCCCATTCCACATGGCTGGGAAGAGCACGAATTCGACGTCATCAGGTATATTGCTTGCCCAATTGTTGATCAGTGGCTCAAACCGAAAACAGTGTGAGCAGCCGTACCAGAAGGCTTCGATTACCTCGACCTTGGAAGCGTCATTGGTGTTTACCGGGGCGCGCAACTCCGTGTAGTGCGTGCCGGCTACGAATCGCTCAATCTGCGCATGGCTGGAGTATGCCAATGGCAACAGCGCGATTAGTGACAATATCTGAAGTGTGCGCCTGATCATTCTGCCTCTATTCATTTGTACTTTCCTCGTGCAGTTCGACTTTCCAATTGCAGGTCCGCCAAATTCGTCATCTGTTGTATGGAATTGAATGGAAAAAACGTTACCACAGCATCCTGTCTCTTACCATCATACTCGTTGTAGCAAAAGACCAGCCGGTCGCAAAAATCTTCCGGCTGACCCAGATCCGCTAATTCAAGCCAGATACATAGCTGGCCAACGCTTCCAGTTCCTTGCCAGTAAGGCGCTCAATAACGGATCGCATCATGGAACTCACGTCATTCTGGCGTTCACCGGAACGAAAATTCTCTAATTGCTGCAAGGTGTATGTGGCATGCTGACCGCTCAATGACGGAAAGCCGGCCGGGGCATTGCCCTGTCCAGTGGGCGAATGGCAGGCGGAGCAGGCGGCAACCGACAGCTCCTTATTACCGGCGCGATACAGGGTTTCTCCTAATTGCAGTGTCTCCGGGTCGGCGCCTTGCAGAGTAACCTGCTGGGAGGAATACCAGGCGGCGATGTCCTGCATATCCTCTTCGGACAGATTCAATACCATCGCTGACATGGTGGGATCAGACCTTACGCCTGACTGATAGTCCTGCAGCTGTTTTACTAGATAGAGCGCATTTTGCCCAGCTAGCTTTGGATTGACTGCCAATTCACTGTTGCCATCACTGCCGTGGCAGGTAGCACAAAGGGCCGACTTGGCCTGGCCTGCAGCGGCGTCACCCTGGGCCAGAGTCAATTGAGGCATAACACTGCCGATGAAAACCGATACAATGACAATTACAAGTTTCTTCATGAATATTCCCGGAGCTACTTCAGATTTTAAACCAGTTGAAACGGATTCCGTCTCTCCTCAGTCACAGCGCAGGCTCAATTGTTTCCTAGCCCTGCTATTTCGCGGTCGCGAATTATAGCTTAATTCGACTGGCGACTCTATCCACAAGACCGGAACCATTAAAGGAGTATGCGCTGAACACACGGCGATAGCCTTGATTATAGCGACCTAAAACGCAGCCGATGAATTTTAGTCAGACTCATTTCGTAACCAGCGCGGCAAAGCTTAAGGATTGCCCGGAAGACAGTATTGCCGAGGTCGCCTTCGCCGGGCGTTCTAATGCCGGTAAATCCAGTGCCATCAATAGTCTGACCGGACAAACCCGTCTGGCCAGAATCAGCAAGACTCCCGGAAGAACTCAGCTGATCAATTTCTTCAATGTCGAAGAGGGTAAATACCTGGTGGACTTGCCGGGTTACGGCTACGCAAAAGTACCCCTGGCGGTAAAAGACAAGTGGCAACATGAACTGGAAAAATACCTGCGCAATCGGGAAGCGCTGGTTGGGCTGATACTGCTCAGCGATGTTCGTCACCCTCTCAAGGACTTCGACCGCATGATGATCGACTGGGCTGTGCAATCCGAACTTCGCTTACACCTGTTGCTGACCAAGGCCGACAAGCTTAAGCGCGGCGCCGCTCAGAACGCATTCTTGCGTGTCGAGAAGGAACTGGCCGAGTACTCTGGCGTCACTGTGCAGTTGTTCTCTTCATTGAAGCAGACTGGCGTCGAAACTGCCCGGAAGACGTTGAGCGACTGGCTATGCTCCAACGAGCCCGCAGCATAGCAGGGGATGGGGATCCTCTGCCCTCAGTGTGCCTGATCCCAGTTGTCGCCTACTCCAATATCCACGACCAGGGGAACATCCAGAGACGCGGCACTCACCATACGAAATTTTACACCATTGGCGAGTAGCTGCAGATCCTGCGCCCTTACTTCGAATACTAATTCATCGTGCACCTGCAATAGCATACGCGCATCCAGCTCACCCAGTGCCAGCCAGTGATCGATGTCGATCATGGCCTGCTTGATGATGTCCGCGGCCGAACCCTGCATAGGTGCGTTGATCGCTGTGCGCTGTGCGGCCTTTCTTATCATGGCATTGCCGGCATGGATGTCCGGCAAATAGAGACGCCGCCCGAATAGTGTTTCCACATAACCCTTCTCGTCAGCCAACGCCTGTGTTTCATCCATGTATTTTCGGACACCCGGGTACTTCTCGAAATAACGATCCACGTAATGCTGCGCATCGCTGCGGCTTACATTGAGTTGATTCGCCAGGCCGAATGCCGACATGCCGTAAATCAGTCCAAAATTAATTGTCTTAGCACTGCGCCGCTGTTCGGGGGTGACTTTGTCCAACCGTGTGTTAAACACATCTGCTGCGGTCGCCCTGTGCACATCTTCATCGCTGGAGAAGGCACTCAACAAGCCCTTGTCTTGCGACAGGTGCGCCATGATGCGCAACTCAACCTGTGAATAATCCGCCGCCATCAGCTTGTAACCGGGTTCCGGTATAAACGCCTGCCTGACGCGCCGGCCTTCCGCCGTTCTGATCGGTATGTTCTGCAGGTTCGGGTCGGTTGAGGATAGCCTGCCGGTGGCCGCCACGGCCTGCTGGAAGGTGGAATGAATACGGCCAGTCTTATCATTCACTTCCAGGGGAAGTTTGTCCGTGTAAGTCGATTTCAACTTGTTAAGTGATCGATGTTCCAGAATCAGGCGAGGTAGCTCGTAGTCTTCGGCAAGTTCCTGTAATACTGGCTCGGCCGTAGAGGGCTGACCGGTAGGTGTTTTCTTCAAAATGGGAAGGTCCAGTTTTTCGAAGAATATGCTTTGCAATTGCTTGGGAGAGCTGAGATTGAATTCTTCGCCAGCGATCGCGAAAGAATCGCTTTCCAGCTCTTCAAGTTTTTTGGCCAATTCGCTGCTCTGCTTCTTAAGAACCTTGGCATCGACTCGAATTCCATTTCTCTCCATTGTTTGCAGTACTTCCACCAGTGGTAGTTCGTAGTACTTGTACAGGCCTGACAGATGCCCGTGACTGGACAGCTCAGCGCTCAAAAAAGTAGCGAGCCGAAGCGTCAGGTCTGCTTTTTCACAGGCATAGTTTGAGTACTCTTCCACCGCTATGGCTTTCGGGCTGAGCCTGTTTCTCCCCTTGCCAGTCAAGTCTTCCAGTTCACTGGGAGAAACATCCAGGTAGTAGCGAGCGATGTCAGGGAGGGAATGCCTGCTCGCCACGGAGTTCAGCACGTAGGAAGCCAGCAACACATCAGACTTTATTGGTTGCAGGCGAATGCCGAAATTCTGCAACAGGTGGCAAATGTGTTTAAGGTCATACCCAATCTTGGTGATAGAAAAATTCTCTAACAGCGGCTGCAGAGCCGGCAGCACGCGCTCGGCATTGAGCTGAGCGGGGCATCCTTCATAATCATGGCCCAAGGGCAGATAACAACTCTTGCCGACCTCCGTGCTAATGGCTATGCCCATGATCGTGGCATCCAGAAAATGTGCCTGATCAGCCTCAATATTTATGCTGAGGCTGTCCGTTGCCCGTAATTGATCGAGCAGTTCCTGAAAGTCCTCTTCGGTAGAGATAGTTCGATATTCAATATCTTTTGGTTTGACGTTTACTGGTGCAATTTCATCGCCTGCAGCTTGATCAGACTCAGAGCTTGCTTCAGAGGCGCCACTTATCCCTTCTTCTTCTAATTCCCTGACCCAGGTTTTGAACTCCATTTGTGTGAACAGGTCGTAGAGAGCCTGCTTGTCGTCTTCTCCTTTAGTCAGCTCTGGAATAGTAAAGTCCAGCATCACGTCGAGTTTTATGGTGGCCAGCTCATAGGAGAGCCTTAGCAGATCGATGTTGTCCCGCAACCGTTCTCCGACTTTGCCGGCAATCTTCTCGGCATTTTCGATTATGCCTTCCATAGAGTCATATTCGCCTAGCCATTTCACAGCAGTCTTCGGCCCAACGCCTGGAACACCGGGTATGTTGTCTGACTTATCACCAATTAGTGCCAGGTAGTCCACAATACGATTTGGTCCAATACCGAATTTATTTTTTACACCTTCAATGTCCAGAATCTCGTTAGTCATCGTGTTCATCAGGGAGACTTTGTCATTGACTAATTGGGTCAGGTCTTTATCGCCTGTTGAGATCAGCGTGCTAACGTCATTTTCTGTGGCTCGCTTGGATAAGGTACCAATCACGTCATCGGCTTCCACTCCTTCGATTATTAGCAGCGGCAGTCCCATCGCACTGATGATTTCGTGAATGGGCTTGATTTGGGATCTCAGGTCGTCGGGCATCGGGGGGCGATGCGCCTTGTACTCAGTATAAATTTCGTTGCGAAACGTTTTGCCCTTGGCGTCGAAGACGATGGCAATATTGCTATGATCATGGCTCTTGATCAGCGCCCTGATCATGTTGATAACGCCCTTCACCGCGCCCGTA
>DMJN01000208.1:0-2591 GCA_003451715.1 Gammaproteobacteria bacterium
GTGGGTGACAGGTTTACCCTGTCTCCACCGAAGAAGCCCCCGATTGTGCTGCGTAAGCTAAAGCTTAAATCACCACCCTCGTCAGTCTGAAAAACCAGCTGCGCCTCTTCATGCTCGTAGTCGCCAATCGGCACGGTCACACCATCGACAATTTCGAATGGTTCCTTGACGCCTTCCTGAGTGAAATTCACGCCGGTGTGAATTTCCATGCCACTCTCCCATTCCCAGTGATTGTCCACGTGCAGGTAGCCGGTTTCCTGGTTTCCGTCGAAGTCCCAATAGCCACGATAGTTGACGTGTGGCCGCAGCTCATGCAATCCCCACAGGTTTTCAGGCCGAATCACCCGCCGGATTCCAGCTTCGTACTTGCGAAATCCCCGGCGTTGCAGGAAACCCACCTCTGGATTGAAGTTCTCGCCCACCTGTGAATAGCCGGCATTCAGCACCCACTCCGGTGATGTGTACGCTGCTTGCACTCCACCGGCGCTATCGCGACTATCGATCCCGGGCGTGTCGGTTCGAGCCGCCCAGCCCGTGATCAGGGTCTCATCACCAATACCCCAGCGTCCATCCACGGCGAATGTTCGGTTGTAATCCTTACTCTTGTTATTGAGTACGGATCCGTCGCCGTCTCTTTCCACATACATGAAGCCGATGGAGGAGCGGTTGGGCAGATCCTGGCTCACTCGGGCGACAGAGAAATCATTCTGTGAGGCGATCCCGTCGATAGATTCGGTGCGCATCTGTAAGAATCCAACGTTGGTGTTGTTGCCGACCTTTCCGGTCAGTCGGGCACCGCCGTCGATGGGTAACTGTGTCCCGCCGGCACCAACACCAATGCGACGACTGAAAAACAGCTCCACTTCACGCGGGTTACCGACTGCAAACTGACCGGCATTCTCCAGAAAAAAGGGCCGCTTCTCCGGGAAGAACAAACTGAATCGGTCCAGGTTAACCTGCAGGTCATCCACTTCCACCTGGGCAAAGTCTGTATTGTAGGTCAGGTCCAGTGTAAGCGAAGGTGTGATGGAGTATTTCATGTCGAAACCATACTCCTCGTTGTTCTCGGTGCCTGAAATAATACTGCCACCTCGGTCGGACATACTCAGCGCGTAGGGAGTGAACTGAAGGTTGCGTTGATTGGGAACACGAATAGCTTCGAGATAGCCCGCTTCGGAAACGCGATTGATGTTGTACTGACGATCCAGTGGTGCCCAGTAGGCAATTTCGTTATTGCGGCGAATATTGCGCTGAAAATTGATACCCCAGGTCTGTATTTCATCGGAACCGAAACGCAGTGCAGTGAATGGAATTTCCATTTCAGCACTCCAGCCCATTTCAGAGATCTTCGCATTCACTGTCCAGGTGGTGTCCCAGTTCAGGTTAAAACCGGAGCCTCCGCCACGAAATCCTCCGGCTCCTTCGTTGGTAACCTGGGCATCGTACTCAACCCCAGCAGGATTGGTTCCGAATACGAAACCGTTCTGGCGGTCCATCAGGCCATCGATAATCACCTGGAAACTGTCGGTGTCACTGAGAGAAGAATCACGGCGGCTGTCAGCCACGATGATGCCATCGGGATTATCGTCATAGGCCATGACGCCGATATAGAGTGCTTCATCCGTGTAGCCTATGAATACTTCAGTAAGCTGGGTGGCCCGCTGGCCTTCATCGGGCCGTACCTGCCAGAAGCCACTGGTGGGAGGAACCTGCGCCCAGGCGCCGTCGGCGATCACCTCGCCATCGATAACAGGAAGCGTGGTCAGGGGAAATGCGGTGGTCGTGGGTGTCACAACCCTGGATTCCAGCTGCTGGGCGTAGCAAGGCACTGCCAGCACCGTGCAGATTGCCAGAAGCGACAACTTCGCAGGGCTGAACGCCTTTACTACACTGCTTCCCATCAGGGATTCCTCTGCTTGCCGGCTGTGGACAAAATCAGCCGCGTACCTTAGTGGAAGCGGTGAATATTACCAACTGCTCGGCAGGATGCCCGATAGAACAGATGTGATTGTTTGTAACGGCGGCGTTGAGCGCAGAGGCGGCTCACGTCGCACCGCCCGCCTGCTTTCATCTTACTTTAGTTACCGGTTCGGAAGCGGATGCAATGCCTAACGCCTTACGGCAATCGATTGCATCTCGAAACTCGCGCCGAATAGTAGCGTGCCGGAACCAAGAAATGCCCGGGCGGGAAACTCCTGGGTGAAGTAGCTACGATACACGCTGTTGAAGACATTGTAATCTGCTACGTCGGCACAAAATATCTGTACATAAACCAGGTCATCCATGGTCATGCCAGCCTCTTCCAGGGCGGCTTTGATGGAATCGAGTAATACCCGAGCTTCCTCGGCTGGATCATCCGGTACCTGGCCATTAACCAGGCCCAGCATGCCGGAGATGTAAAGTGTGTCACCGGTCAGCACTGCCCCGCTAAAGGGCAATACATCAGGCTCGGAAGCATGGCGTGGATTAATATAGGACCTGTCTTGCGCCAGCACAGCATTGGACACGAACACGATACATAGGAGGGTGCTTAATAGCAGGGGCTTGATTGGTTTCATTGTGTGCTTCTCTTCTTGTTGGTCATCGATTTA
>DMJN01000208.1:2905-22144 GCA_003451715.1 Gammaproteobacteria bacterium
TGTTGGTCATCGATTTAGAGTAACACGGGGACACTCACAACTTAACAACTTCCCCCTCCGCCCTTAGTTCTGATAGAACCGGGAATTGATAAAGTTGTAGTCGGTTGCCGCTGCAAGCAGGTGGCAGTCGCGACAGAAGGCAGCGAGTCCGGAATCACCTGTGCCACGCGCACCGTCCGGTCGCACGTATTCCCAATCGCCGGTCTCTGGTGATTGCCCGGCTGCCAGCTTGATCATAACAGTTAATTCGGGATTTCTACGGGCCAGCAGGGCGGCTTCATTATTGAAGCTTTCTTTTAGGAGAATAGTCCCTTGAGGATAAGGAAACCCTCGAGTGCCGCGATTCACCGCTTCGCCCACGGAATTAACATAGATCTGTCGATATGCGTTGATACCCTCGTGCACATTGGTAAGAAAACCGGTAGGGTCTCCTGTAGTGGGTTCTGGTGTCACACGATACCAGGTCAGATAATTATCCCAGGCACTGTCGGCGGGACCCAATGGCGGTGATGTTGACATACAGGCGGTAAGAGTAATGAGCAGGCTGGTTGCTGCGATGAATTTAAGTATCATAATCGTTGTCCTTTCCTCTGTTCTCTTTCTATAAGACTGTGTGGCGAGGCTTTGCCCGTAAGCAATAACCTCGACATGGAATGAAGTTAACTGAGTAACCTCCTTCCGCTAAAATAGAACCACTGTTCATCTGCGCCTGATCTCTGTGCCATTCAAGGTTTTTTCTGTTCTGACTGTAGAGACCCACTTTTCTCAATTCTATTTCAGTGACGATGGCAGATTGGAAGAAGGACACTGACGTGCTAATTGCACAATTCAGAGCCAGGGGCTTTAGCAAACCCGATTAAGTTGTTAATGTTAGTATCCCTTTTGCCCTTGCATTTAATACTGTGCTTATATACAGTATATCGCTCTAAAGCATTAACAGCTCGAGCATCAGAAACTGCGAAAGGCTGGGTAGATTCACGACAAAAGACCGCAAAAAACAATGAATTCACGCTGCTGGTGGCCAGGGAATGACCCGGTCTATATTGCCTATCATGACGAGGAATGGGGGGTTCCGGTACGGGACGATCGCCTGCTGTTCGAATTTCTCTGTCTCGAAGGACAGCAGGCCGGTCTCAGCTGGATTACCGTACTCAAGAAACGGGATCATTACCGTAAATGTTTCAATAACTTCGACATAGCCGCTGCGGCACGATTAACCGACGCACGCATCGAGAAATTGCTGCAGGATTCCGGTCTGATCAGAAACCGGCTGAAGCTCTATTCGATACGCAGCAATGCCCAGGCATTTCAAAAAGTACAGGAAGAATTTGGAAGCTTCGAAACCTACATCTGGTCTTTCATCAACGGCTCAACCATCGACGGCAAGCGTAAGAATCCGAAAGATGTCCCGGCAACGACTGCCGAGAGCGACGCCATGTCCAAAGACCTGAAGAAACGAGGATTTAAATTCGTTGGCAGCACGATCTGCTACGCTTTCATGCAGGCTGCTGGCCTGGTCAATGACCATACGGGTAATTGTTTTCGCTACCGCGAATTGAAAAACTGAGTCAAAAAAACATTCTTACTAACCCTGGAGGGGAATAATCATGATTGGATATGTAACACTTGGAACGAATGACATGGAGAAAGCGGCCGCATTCTACGATGCCCTGCTCGGTGAATTAGGTGCCGTCCGATTCATGGAAATGGAAACCTTTATCCCCTGGTCGGTGGATCCCAACCAACCGGCACTGTCGGTGACGAAACCATTCGATGGCAATGCAGCCACGGTCGGTAACGGCACCATGGTGGCTCTGATTGTCGATAGTAATGACAAGGTCGATGCAATTTACGCTAAAGCCATTGAACAGGGAGCGACCGATGAAGGTCCGGCTGGCCCACGGGGAGAGGGTGGATTTTATGCGGGTTATTTCAGAGATTTAGACGGCAACAAGCTGAATGTGTTCTGTATGACGCCTCAGTCATAGGCTTGTGACTTGTCGGGGGTCAGAGGAACTTGTCGGGGTGACTTGTCGGGGTCAGAGTAAATTGATTAATCTTCTGGATTAGTTAATTGCTCTCCAGCAAAGATCAATTTACTCTGACCCCACTTCTGTGAAGATCAATTTACTCTGACCCCACTTCTGTGACCCCATGTCTTCCTGACCCCACTTCTCATAGATTTCCTATCTTTCGTTCCAGGTCGTAGTTGCGATCGGTAACAATACTCTCCAACACAACTATTCTTTCCTTCAGCTCGGTGATTTGATTTTCCAGGTCATCTGTTGAGTTTTCATGCAGTTCCTTCTTGAGTTCACCGAGTTGAGCATTGGTAATTCGCTTATTCTTAAAGTACTCGCTAATAAATACCATCATACTCACAGGTATCATAACGGCCATCATGATTGAGAAAATCTGTAAGGCTGCAAGCATAATAATCTCCTCTGTTTTTTGCGCTATTCCTAAGAATCAAAGGGGTCAGGGACACTTGATCCAATGAACGGGCGCACAGTCTTGATAGTTTATCAGATCAAATGCCCCTGACCCCTTCGATTTTGGGTAGTATGGTAATACAGCAAGATTCGGACCATTGATATTATTCAATATTTTCAATGGCTTAGGAATGGCCCCGCAAGTGGTGATGGTGAGAAAATACTAATTGTTAGCGATTTACACGAAACCGGATCGCCGGGCGTAAAAAAACCCGGTCACCGCTGGGTGACCGGGTTTTTATTGAATTCAGTGGCTTGGTTACTTGCCCTGAACGACTTCGTTCTTGAGCACACCCACACCTTCTATTTCCACTTCGTAGGTATCGCCTGGAACCATGGCGCGGGTGCTACCCATGGTACCTGACCAGATCATATCGCCGGGCTCCAGAGTAAAATAGGAAGAAATATAGCTCACCATTTCTTCCATATTGAATATCAGGTCATTGCTGTTCTGTCCCTGCACGACCTCACCATTGTGACGACCGGTGATCTGCAGGTTCTTGTAATCCAGACCTCTAACCAGTGCGGGGCCGACGGCATTGAAACCACGCGAGCCCTTTGCCCGGACCCACTGGATGTCGCCGCCCTGCCAGGCGCGCTCACTGACGTCGTTGCCGGCAGTGACACCGAAGATGTATTCATGGGCATCCGCTACCGCAACATTCTCGGCACGCTTGCCGATGACTATCGCCATTTCCGCCTCATAGTGCAGGTTCTGGGATTCGGCGGGCCGTATGATTGGATCTTCCGGTCCCACGATTGAATTGGCGGGAACGATGAACAATCCGGGGTATTCGGCAGGATCACCCGTGATATGACTGCGGAAGTTAAATGCGGTCATGAAGACCAGCGTAGGTTCGACCGGTGCTTCGAGTCGGACATCAGACATGTCGAATTTCGTGCCAGAGTGTTCCATGGTGTCATAGGGCGCGCCGGCCAGTTGAAAAACTTCATCGCCGTGCACCATGCCCCAGGATATCTCGCCACCGCCCTGTGAATAGCGGACAAACCGTTCCGGTTCCTGCGCGACCGCAAGCACGCTGGATAACGCCAGCACCAGAGCTGCTGATAATGTCATTAATCGCTTCATTCCTAACCTCCCACTGAAGTCTTGATTTTTTCAAGCTGTGTAGATGAACAGCCGATGCTACGCTGCTTGTAGGGTAGGGTCAACTGGCCTGAGGCCATGAAATCCGGGCTATTTTTGCGCGTGGTGTTCGCTTTGCAGTTGGGCGTAGGCAATAGAATTCATCTCGTTAGCACGATTCCCGAAGACTATCTTGTGCAGCGTATCGGCGAGGATTTCCTGAAAATTATCAGCATGCAGGTAAGCGGCCACGTTGCCATCGGTTGGGTCCAGCGCAATTTGTTTCAAGTCCTTACGATGATCTTCCGTGATGATGATGAAGGGAGTCGGATTACGAAACGGGCTACGACCTTCTTCACTTCGTACCTGGAACAAAAACTGATCGCGTGGTTTCTTATAGCTGTTCCAGCCGGTAATCAGGCAGGCAAGTTTGTTAGTGAACAAGCCGAAGCCTCGATTGTATTGCTGCATGGCCTCCATAGCATTCGTTTCATTGTAGGTATTAATCGCCGTGTACAAACCCGTATGACCAATAAGCACCGCGCACTCATCGACCAATGCGTTGTCTAGATCATATAGCAGGACTACAGGTTTCAGGCTCATGGTTTTATGAAGCAGCTCTAATCAATTGGAACGAAAGAAGATGTTGGCGGAAATGTCATCACGGGTCGTGCGAGTTTCGTTCGCCGGCACCGCCTCATCTTCATAGCCGAAGCTTATCCCGAATAAAATCTTCGTGCCATCCTGAATATCGAATGCGTCTCTGATCAGGTCAGGATAGTTGCGCATGGTTGCCATCGGGCAGCTGTGCAGACCGAACGCAACCATCGTCAGCATCAGTGTCTGTGCCCACATGCCCACATCGAGAGCCGCAGGGACGCCGAACTTGGGATCCATCCCGATAAAGGCGATATAGGGTGCATCGAAGAACTCGAAATTTCTCAGCACTGCGCGCATTCTACCTTCCTTGTCACCGCGCCCTATCCCCATTTTTGTATACAAGGCTACCGCACATTCCACTTGTCTGACACGGTACTCATTCTCAAAATCTGAAGAATACTCATAATCTGGATTGGGTTTTACTCCGCCGGTGGTGTTTTCGAGCATTTGCTTTTTCAAGCGTTCTTTAAGCTCACCAGAGGCAATATATACTTTCCAGGGCTGCACATTGCAATTGGACGGTGCCTGTTGTGCGATCTCGAAGAGTCGATTCAGTACGTCCTCGGGCACTTCCTTATCCAGGAATCCTCGTACCGAATGACGGGCATACACCGCATCGATCAATCCCGTATCCGGATCCGCCACTGTAGTCTCATTAGTTGCTGATTCAGTATTAGTGCTTAACTTGTTCATTCATCCATTCCGATTTCAATTCTCAAGATTCGATTCTTTCTTATGCAATTCTGCAAGGGATCAGCTGCCTGAGTATCACTTGTCCTACGAGTATTACTCTGTGCCTTTTCAACTCAAGATTCTACCGCCATCCACATCTATAGTGGTACCGGTAATAAAGCCATTATTCATGACAAAGATTATTCCCTGTGCTACTTCTTCTGAAGTTCCGGCTCGCTTAATCAAATGAGTCGCTGTCATGACTGTTAGTTTATCCTGCTTCTCATCCCCGAAGTGATCGAACATAGCTGTATCGACTGTTCCAGGTGACACTACATTCACCCGAATGGGTGCCATCTCGACTGCCAGGCAGCGTACCAGATTTTCCACCGAGGCACCTACGCAGCTCAGTGCCGATTGGGCCGGCTTGATCTTGCGGGCCGGTGAGCCACTGACCAGGGTAATGCTTGCGTCGGCCGCCAGGTAGGATGCGCCGCTACGAACCACTTTGGCGTAACCCCACAGCTTGTCATGGGCCGCCTTGAACTGGTCTTCGGTCTGCTCCAGGAATGGCTTGAGGGTTCGCTCACCGCCCACCGCCGCCGAGATCAGGTGATCGATGCTGCCGGCTTCTTCAAAGATCGCCCGCAGGCTCTCGGCATCGTGAGTATCGGCCTGCCTGACTTCAAATGTGCCATTGCTCAGCGCTTTCGCCTTCTCGATATGGGCTGCCGAGCGCCCGGCAGCCCACACATTCGCACCCAGCTCGGCGGCGGCCTGCGCCGCTGCCAATCCAATGCCGGCGGTACCGCCGATGATCACGACATTCTTGCCGGACAAATTATTGCTTGTCATACACTACTCCTTAAAAATTCTACCCGGATTCAGAATGCCGTCGGGGTCCATGGTGTTTTTCAATGCCTTCATCAGGGCAATCTCGGAATCGCTCTTGCTGTAAGACAAAAATTGTCGCTTCATGAGACCGATTCCGTGCTCAGCGGAAATCGCTCCGTTAAGCTCCTGAATCAATCCGTAAATAATTTCGTCGATATCGAGATGGTGATCTCGAGTGTCGGACCCGATGTTGATAAGGATATGCACATTGCCATCTCCGATATGCCCGAACAAGCCTATGACCGTATCGGGCCACACTTCCCTCAAGCGCCGCTCCACTTCTTCTCCGAAGTAACCCATGTCGTCGATATTCAGACTGACATCATAGGCGTGCATAAAACCAGCACTGATTACTTCGGCTGCTGCATCCCTTACAGCCCACAAGTTATTCACTTTGGTGTCCGAATCGGCGATGACTACTTCCTCCACCAGCGCGCTATCGGCTGCCTGACCGAGGGAGTCGACAAACAATTCGCTATCTCGCTGAGCATTCGAGCCCATACTTTCGATAAGTACATAGAACGCATATTTGTCAGGCAATGGCTCGGTAACGTGAGGAACATACTCATCGATCAATTTATAAGTATTCACCCAAAGCACTTCGAAAGCGCTCAGATTGGAGCCAAGGCTGGTCTGCGCATGCACCAGCAGATTAGCAACGCTGTCGAAATCTTTAACCCCACAGAGTGCGACCGCCTGGCTGCTGGGCTTGGGAGATAACTTGAGAACTGCCCGGGTAATCAGGCCCAGAGTTCCTTCGCTGCCTATAAAGAGTTGCTTCAGGTCATAGCCGGTATTGTTCTTACGCAGCTTGTGCAGCCCGTTGATGATTGTGCCGTCTGCCAGCACGGCTTCCACTGAAATGACCAGGTCACGAACCATGCCATAGTGTATGACCCGGTTACCCCCGGCGTTGGTGGAGAGATTGCCGCCTATGGTGCAGCTGCCTCTGGCTCCCATATCAAGCGGAAACAGCAAATCATGGGTCTCGGCTTGTTCCTGAATAGTCTGCAGTTCTACGCCCGCCTCCACTGTCATGGTGGATGTAAAGCGATCAATCTCCTCCACCTTTTTCATGCGTTCGAAGCTGAGTGAAATTTCTCCATCCAACGGAGCCGCGGCGGAGACCAGCCCTGTCATGCCTCCTTGGGGTGCCACCGCTTGCCCGGCGGCGTGACAGGCCTTGAGAATTTCAGACACCTGCTCGGTACTTTCCGGTCGCAATAATAAGCGCGGCGGTACAGCTCTCGCTCCCATAAGATCCTGAAAGTTCTTCGATTCGATATCGGTCCCTTCACGGAAACCCGTGGGACCCACAATCTCCTTCAATCGGTCGATGAGTGCTGCTGGGTCGTGCTCAGACATTTGAGACTCTCGGGACAAAAACAAACGATGGTAGCATACTCAATTTGAGGCTTGCTGGAAGTTTGAAGCCATAGCGGAGCATCTACACTAGTAACTAATACTGATAGACTAGCGTCTCACTATTCGAGATTCATTCCCGGGCATTCATCGCCTGCGTGCTGGAGAAAACCATGACCAGATTTTTACTTATCGCCGCAACAACGTCTCTACTCGCAGCATGTAGCAACTGGGTGCAGGTGACCAACGAAGGTGCAGGCGTGCGGCTGGCCAATGCAGGTGAAGTCGGAAATTGTCGACGCCTCGGTCGAATTCAAGCACAAACCATGAGTCGGGTGGTAGTCATGGAACGCGGAAACGAGCGCGTGCAGGAAGAACTGTCGAGACTGGCTCGCAACGAAGCCGGCAGCATGGGCGGTAACACCATTGTACCCGAATCAGTCATAGACGAAGGACGTCAAACCTTCGGCGTCTTCTCCTGTCCCAACTAATTCGAGACCAGCGCTCCCATCGTACGCCAGTCCCAGCAAACCTGGTCATGACCACCCGCCGGGGCCGGTGTATATACTATTCAATAAACACCCGTGTTTTCGAAGCTGCAGCCCGATTCAGCATCGATTTCTTCCAGCACCGGCATGAAGTCAAACAGTGAATTTTTTGCATGGCAATCTGCTCAGTTGAACCAGTTGCGATGAAGCTGCGACCTGAGGACAAAATGTGTAGATTCGAAACACATTTGGCCGAAGTTCGTTTAAAATACAGCTCGGTGATACTGGCCGTCACATCTGTTTTCCCTGTAACTGGATGCAATTATGGAAAGAATACTACTGACTCTCAGTGATGCTTTTGCTCTAGCGCCCTACAAGGTCCTGAAATATAAGAGTTTTATTCTCAGCGGCCTATTCGTTATTACTGCCGTGATGATGTATGGCATCTTCTCGCGCACCACGCTGGACATGACCATGGAGAGCTTTCTGCCTGCGGAAGATCCCGCCATGGGCGCGATGAACGATTTTCGCGAACAATTCGGCAGTGACGACTCGGTATTTCTGGTCTACCGCGCCAAAGACGGCAATATTTTCTCCCGCGAGTCCATGGAGGCGGCTCAGCGGCTGACTGATGACCTGCGGAATTGGCAGGATCTCGATCGTAGTACCTACCCGGAGTCACTGGACGGCATTGCACTTGACTGGAACGAGCTGAATCATATTCGTCGCGTGTCAAACACAATGGCTGATATTAGCAGCAAAATGCCCAGAAGAGAGTTACGCCCCGACCTGGGTGATTGTTGAGTCGTCATAGTTAAATTAGCTTCCCGGAATTCTCGATAGACCACACAAATTGAAAAGCAGCTATTTGACCACTAATTGACCGCTAGATTGAAGCAAAAAAATCCATGCAGCCGGATATGGTCAGATTTTGTAATACAGGATAAGCTGGGCAACAGAAGAAGGTTGTTTCCGATCGGCATCGCACAGGTTCGCAGCTGCGATTTTCAGCAGACGTTTGCAATTTTGCAGTTTAACTATCAATAAGTTAGATCGTCGGAATCAACAAATACTGTAGAGTGTGCTATGGAAATACTGTTAAAATGGCTCTATCCCTGAAGTCGTTGCAGTAACTGGTGAACCAAATCTTTCTATCTGCCGACTCTATAGACGACGATACAGCCCGCTGGGAATCTGCTAAGTTTCGAGACATTGAGTGAGAATCAAAATGAATTACCACATAGCTTCCAAATTAGAAGCATTAGTAAACCGAGTTAGTCAGTATCGAATCTGGCCTGCTTTTTTACTAATCAGTTTCCACTCCAGTCTCGCCCTCGGCGCTGACTCGGCGATAGAAATAATTGACCAGATGGAGGCGCTTTATCAGGGCGTTTCCAGCAGTGCGACCATGACCATGATCGTGGAAACGCCACAGTATCAGCGCACCATGGAAATGCAAGCCAATTCGATGGGAACGGAGAATACTTTTATCCGAATTCTGTCTCCTCGAAAAGATCGGGGCATCGCCACCCTGAAGCTGGATATGGAAATGTGGAACTACCTGCCCAAGATCAACAAGGTAATCAAGGTACCCCCCTCGATGATGATGGGGTCGTGGATGGGCAGCGATTTCACCAATGACGACCTGGTTAAGCAAACCACACTGACCAAAGAGTATTTCCTTACGCTGGAAGAAACGGACGAGCTCTACACGATAATACTGGTCCCCAAAGAGGAAACCGTTACTGTATGGGGCAAGATAGACTACGTTGTCGATAAACAGTATATGGTACCAGTGGGTCAGAATTTCTATGATGATAGAGGCGAATTAATTCGCAAGCTGGAGTTCTCGGAGCTGAAAGAATTTTCTGGCAAGTTAATCCCCTCAAGACTTGAAATGATTCCAATGAACAAGGAAGGTCACAAGACAATCGTTATTTATGACAATCTTCAATTCAATCCGCCGGGAGTTGATGAATCTATTTTCACGCTTCGAAACCTTAGATCTCGTTTTTAGAAGCTTCCAATGCTGTTGTTGAAACTGGCCTTTCGCAATATATTCCGTCAACGTCGCCGGTCTTTATTGACTGCACTGAGTTTGACCGGTGGGTATATCCTATGTGTCTTCAGCTTTTCCCTGAGTGAGGGCAGCTACAGTAATGCCATCTCATTTTTCATTCTCGATCATACTGGCCATATCCAAATCCACTTGGATGACTATCTGCTAAGGCCGAAGATTCACAAAACAATAGATGATCCTCAGGGGCTGAGCGAGCTGCTCGATGCCAATGAGGAAATTGAGAGTCACACCCTGCGTGTTTTTGCCCCCGCTATTTCCTATTATGAAAAGGACAATTCTCCAGCTCAGGTTATAGGTGTTGCCCTGGATAGAGAACGAAGCACCAGCACCCTGGCCGCAAAAATTTCTGCCGGGGAGTATATCGATAATGCACTGGACGCCGAAGGATATTACTCGGCGATGATTGGAGCGGGGATTGCCAACAGCCTGAATATCGGACTGGGGGATGAACTCATCCTTATTTCTCAGGGCGCAGATGGCTCGATTGCCAATGATATTTTTATCGTCAAGGCAATTGTTGGCAACAGAGCGTCTCCAGATCGGACAACAGTGTTCCTGCCACTTATAGCAGCGCAGGAATTTCTCAGTATGTACGGTTCGGTGCATGAAGTTTCTATTCTTTTGAAAGATGATGGTGAAGCCAGAGTGCAAGCCGCTGCACTTCAGGATCAGCTACCGGAATTAACCGTGGATCCCTGGCAGACCGTGGAGTCGACCTTTTATCAATCCATGCAGGCCGACAAGCAGGGCAATAATTTCTTCATGGGATTTATCGTGTTCATAGTCTTCGTCGGAGTGCTCAATACCGTTCTCATGTCGGTACTGGAGCGCACCCGAGAGTTTGGTGTGCTCAAGGCAATCGGCAGCAGGCCCTTGAAAATCGCCCTGATGATTACCCTCGAGACCGGGCTGCTGGCAACCTTAAGCTTGGTAGTGGGAATACTGCTTTCGTTGCCACTCATTGCCTGGTTTACCTTTACTGGTATTGAACTCGCCGAGCCTATGGATGTAGGCGGCATATTGATGAGCCACCTCACTGGCGAATTGTCCCTGTTTGTTTTTGGAATGCCACTGCTGTTTATAGTAGTTTTCGCCCTATTTATCAGTATTCCAGCCGGAATGAGAGCGGCGAGAATATCGCCCACCGAAGCCATGCGGAGCAACTAGTGCAGACGATAAAGCTGGCATTTCGAAATTTGTTCCGCAATACCCGCCGCACGATTCTAACCGTTATGCTAATTTCCCTCAGCCTGACTGCGTTAATCGCTGTTGACGCAGTAATGCGAGGCATGCTCACCCTATTGGTGGAAAATGTCACCGGTACACTCAGTGGTGAAGCACAGATTCATCGTGTTGGATATCGGGAAAATCTGGACATTGATCTTTTCCTGGAAGATTCTATGGAAATTGAGCAGACACTTTCACAAGATGCATCGCTGCAATCTTACAGTCCACGAGTGATTAGCGGCGGTATGATTTCCTCCAGCTATAACGTTTCTGCAGGCTTGCTCTATGGCATCGATGCAGATCGTGAACAGACCATTAGCAAGGTAGCTCAGGCAGTAGTACGAGGAGAGTATCTAACAGGTGAAGACAGTGAATTGCTCATCGGTCAATCTATGGCTGAATTATTGGAAGTCGACCTGGGTGATCGAATTGTACTGACATTGTCCGAGGCAAATACCGGTGAACTTGCTCAGGCCCTGTTCAGAATCTCTGGCATCCTGGAGTTTGGTATGCGCGAACTGGATGACAATTTTGTTTTTATTAATATTGCCTCGGCGCGTAAAGCACTGGCAATGTCCGATCAACAAACCCATGAATTCGTACTGACATTTGTGAATCCGGAGGATGCCGAAAATCCGGACAGCGGGATCTTTACACAACTTAATGATGAAGAGATTGAGGCGCTTGGCTGGATGGATCTAAACAGAGAAATTAGTCTGATCATTGAATTGATGGCCTACTCCTCATTGGTAGTTGGTGCAGTGCTTTTTTTATTGGCATCGCTGGGCGTTATTAATTCCATGTTCATGTCAATTTATGAGCGCATCTATGAATTCGGAGTGATCAAAGCCATCGGTACCCGCCCCGCGGAAATCTCTAGACTTATACTTTGCGAAGCATTTCTGCTGGCAACTATTAGCTGCGGCATTGGTTTGTTGCTGGGTTTTGCAGTTAATAGCTGGACTTCTGCAAATGGGATTGGGATGGGCGAAATGGAGTTTTCCGGCATCGCTATCAGTAACAACATATTTGGTGAATTTCACATTGCACAGTTTACTCAATTTCCAATCTACGTGGTGATACTAACGATTGCTGCCGCTATCTACCCAGCCAGGTTTGCCGCCAGAATTATCCCCTCGGAAGCATTACAGAGAAGCCTTTAGGAGTTTGTATGTCAGGTGTTATCTCAACTACTGATGTCTGTCGTTATTTCGGCGACGACGAAGAAACCATGGTTAAGGCTGTTGACAGGGTTTCGATTGAAATAGAACGAGGAGAATTTACTGCTATCGTAGGTCCCTCCGGCTCAGGCAAAACCACTCTGCTACACCTACTGGGAGGGCTCGATAATCCAACATCCGGCGCTGTGGAATTATCCGATACCAATATCGCTGCAATGTCGGGTGCGGTACTTTCCGATTTCCGCCGAGACCATATTGGATTTATCTTCCAGTCATACAATTTGATTCCGGTTTTTTCCGCCGAAGAGAATATTGAATACATCATGCTGCTACAGGGTGTTGAAGCCTCGGAGAGAAAACGCCGGGTCACCGATATGTTGAAACAGGTGGGTCTCGAAGGACTGGGAAATCGTCGCCCCAACAAATTATCCGGGGGTCAACAGCAACGGGTGGCGGTTGCGCGAGCCATGGTTTCTCATCCAGAGATAATCCTCGCAGACGAGCCCACCGCCAATCTCGATTCCAAGACCGGAATTGCCTTGCTCGATCTTATGAAAGAATTGAATGAGAACCACAACATGACCTTTGTGTTCTCAACCCATGATGAAAAGATCATGAGTCGGGCTGGCCGACTTATTCATTTACATGACGGCGAAGTAGAGCTGGACGAAACAAAATAGCCTATGCGCTGCATCCTTGCATTCTTTGCGTTTTTTTCTTTGAGCGCTGTTAGTATCGATGTGTTCAGCCAGGTTAACTTCTCGGGCTACTTGAAAAATTATTCAATTATCCAGGATGCAATCGATGACGGTCCAATTCGAATCGATCGCATTTATAGCATGCAAAACAGTGGCCGTTTCATGCTGGACGTATTTAACGACAATCAGGTCTGGCAATTACATTATGAAGTTGGTGTGGATTCGACTTCCAAGCTGCAGGGGTTTGGAGAGTCATTCATGATTCCAGAGCGCCAGAGTTATCGATTGACCGATATCAGGCCGACGATAGGTCCCACAGGCAAGAAAAACATAGTGCCGCAAAACCTGGACAGGATGAATGTTCAATTTCAGATGGAAGCTGGCGATCTCACAATAGGCAGACAGGCAATAACTTTCGGCTCAGCCAGAATGATTAATCCCAGCGATGTGTTCTTGCCATTCGATGTCAGAACCCTGAACACCGAATACCGAGTCGGTATCGACGCAGTACGCTTTCAAAAACCCATAGCTCAACTGGGTGAATTAGACATAGGCGTTATCCTTGGTCCTGACGGAAAGTCCGAGAATTCTGCTGCATTTTTCCAGCTGCTGACGAATATCTCTGGTAGTGATTATCAATTTACAGCCATGCGCTTCGCCGAACAAAACCTGATTGGCGCTGGTGTACAATCGGCATTGGGAGTTTTTGGCTTCTGGCTGGAAGCAGCCCACGTTAACGGCGATGAAGACTATACCCGAGCCTCTATCGGAGTGGATTATGCCTTCAATGAGCGAGTATTTGGCATGATTGAATACCATCTCAATGAAGCCGGTTCAAGCAATCCCGACAACTATCTTGAGCAATTTGATGACACGGCTTATACAGCAGGCGGTGTTTTTTTACTGGGTAAGAACTACCTGATTCCAGCAGTTAATTGGCAGGCAAGCGCATTGCTTAGCCTATCCCTTTCTTCATTAACGAATTTAGATGATGGCTCGATGTTTCTCAACTTCGGTGCCAATTACAGTCTTTCAGACAATCTGTATATGGGTATGGGTTACTATCATTTTGTCGGAGATGATTTTGACTTTTCGAATGAGGCCCCGGTTGAACAGCAGTTTCAATTTGGTTCGGAATATGGCGGCAATCCGAACTCAATTTTTGTGACCTTTCAGTATTATTTTTAGCCAAGCCTACCTAATGAGTTGACTGATAATCGATCCATTGCCTTGACGGTGCCTTTGGCAGCTGGGCCATTTCACGTTCAATAACGGGCTCCCTTAATCTTCTTCGATGAAGATGTGCGCCTTGGCACCACCTTTACCTACTCATTTTGACGGGAACTATGTGATGTAGACACACACATTAATTTATGGCTCAATCCGCACTGTCTGATTAATGTAGAACAGATTGCAAGAAGTGTATTTAAACGTGATATATCCTGGGGATGTTAGAAGGAAGTTGTAAGTCATGTCAGTGTCAGATCAGCAAGACTCGAACGCACACCGGCTGTTGTTAGTCGACGACAGCAAGGAAATAACTGACATCCTGGAAGAGGTAGGAATCGACGCCGGTTATCAGGTATGTAGTGTTAACAAATTCGAATCTATAATTCCGCAATTCAGACAATTCGATCCTACGGTTATTTTCCTCGATCTCAACCTCGGCCCCGCCGAGGTTGCGGAAACAGATGAAACCCCCCGTGAAGGGCTGGAAATTCTAAAATACCTGTCTGCTGCTAATTCCAGAGCGAAGATTGTAATCGTCAGCGGGCTATCAAGAAGAACTCGCGAACTCAATCAACTCCTGGGTCGCGATCTAAATCTGCATATGCTTGGCGGTATCCCCAAGCCATTTGATATCAAGAATGTGGAAGAAGTCCTGCTCAAACTCAAGCTGTGAGCTGATCAGACATTTTCGCTGTTGACAATCACATCGTGTACACAGTATCACTGCCGCGAATTGCTGGCTGGCAGCTCTGCATTGTATTCGCGGTTGTCAGTGTGATGAGGGGCATTCCCAAGTACAAGAACTGAAAATGTGGAGCAGATCCCCAATTTAGTCCTGCAAGCACTCGACGGTCGGATTCAGTACTTCAATGGTTTGTCGAAGATTTTCCGATCAAACTCACCTTCCCAATTAGCCACGGCCGTCGATACGGATAGATCTCCGCCGACATTAACACTGGTGCGCAACATGTCCAGAGGTCGGTCGAAGGGTAGAATGAAACCAATCACCCCGGCAATCTGTTCTGGAGAGATGCCAATCGTCTCCATCACCGCAGCCATCAGGAATAACGAGGCACCAGGTACTGCAGCAGTACCGATGGAAACCAGAGTCGTCGTCCCAGCAATGAGCATGTAGTCGGTCAGGCTCAGATTGATACCAAACACCTGGGCGGCAAAAACCGACACGATGCCCACATAGAGGGCGGTTCCATCCATGTTTATAGTTGCACCCAGTGGTAGCACGGTCGAAGCAACAATGGGTTTAATGCCCAAGTTCTCCTCCGCTACCGACATGGAAATGGGTAAAGTGGCGGAACTGGAGGAGGTGGAGAATGCCATCAACATCGCGTCACGTGCCCCACGGAAAAACATCACTGGAGACAGTTTAAACATCAGCTTCATGATGATCAGGCCATGCATAATAATCATGTGTGCAATACAACCTATCAGCACCGCCACTACAAGTGTAATGACATCCAACAAAGCAGCCGCACCTTGAGTACCTGCTGCCGTGGCGATCAAGGCAAATGCACCGAACGGAGCAACCTCCATCACCCAGTGAGTTATACGCAACATGACTTCGGTAGATGCCTCCATCAGATCGGCCACGGGTTTGCCTTTTTCACCGATCGTGAGCAAGCTGACACCAATCAGCAAGGCGAAAAAGATAATTGCAAGCATGTCGCCTTCGGCAAGCGCTGCGATCGGATTGGCAGGGACTATGCCCATTAATGTTTCACCAATCGGAATTGTTTCCTGCACTACACCTGGTGCTGCAGCAGATAAATCTACATCAGACCCAGGCTGCATTACGGCAGCGAGAAACAAGCCAATACTAATTGCAACCAGTGTAGTGATTATATAGATAGCCAGTGTTTTAACGCCGAGAGAACCCAACTTGGAGGGATCACCCATTGAGACGATCCCTGCAACCAGCGTGACAAATACCAGCGGCACAACCACCATACGAATGAGGCGGATAAAGAGAGTACCTATCCACGCAACGCTTTCAGAGCCCGGTCCCCAGATGGCACCGACAATCACACCTAACACTATAGCTGCCAGAATGCGCTTCCACAGCGCTATCTCGAACCACATCCCCATTCAATTCTCCAATATCTGCCAATTGCTGTACAAGATCGTTACTAGCTTCTATTGCTTGCTGATTGATTATCACACTGCAACACAGCGGCGCTTCCATGCCATTTAGAGCTTGCTAGGAGACTATAGAAATTCATACCATAGTTCCACTTAAAAGCGATGCATTAACAGGGCCGGATGATGGCACAATGGATTCAAGGCACAGTAGTTGACAACATTCATCGGACCGAGAATCTGTTTTCGTTAAGGATCGACGCTGCTGTCGATGACTTCACTGCTGGTCAATTCACCAGCCTGGCAATCGATATCGACGGCGAACGTGTAGCGCGACCCTATTCCTATCTAAGCTCGCCAGGCCAACGACCCCTGGAATTTTTCTGCTATACGGCCACCGACGGCCTGTTGTCAAACGCGCTTGTCAAGCTCGATTCCGGTGATCAGCTTTGGATTAAACAGCAACCCACTGGCTTCTTTGTGCTGAGAGAGATTCCGGTAGCTGATGAACTCTGGATGTTAGGCACCGGAACCGGCATAGCTCCCTATATTTCAATTCTAAACACCTCCGAACCCTGGGATCGATTCCAACACATCGTGCTTGTGCAGGCAGTTCGTACCCAGGCTGACCTGCTCTATCAGGAAATGATTAAAACCTTCGAGAGCAAGTATCCAGACCAGTTTTCGTTTCAAGCTTACGTGAGCCGTGAACCGGTGCCCGGCACCATCACCGGACGTGTACCCGCCTCCATCGAAAATGGTTCGCTGGAAGCAAGTGTCGGGCGTCAGCTGAATACAGAACTATCCCACATCATGTTATGTGGCAACCCGGACATGGTGAAGGATACGGTCATAGTGCTGAAGGGCCGAGGCTTTAGAAAGCACCGCCGGCGCACGCCTGGACATATCACTGTTGAGAGCTTCTGGTAAAAGCCACTTCCGCCTTCCGCCGCCAGTAGACGGCTACCGATATCAGAATGCCAATAATAATGAGCCACAACGCGAGGTTGAAAATGGAAAACAGGCTGTCGGGTAGTTCAGGATAAATACTTCGAAATGCCGAAGTGTCCATCCTCAGCGTAATAAGGCAGCCCGTTAACAGGATGGCTTCTGTAACAGTACGCAGGTATAACTGGGCGCGGCTCCAGTTCTGATCGATAACCAGGTAGACATACTGCGGAATCAGAAAGACCAATTGTATTTTCATCCAGAAAACCAGGGTATGAAAAGGATTACGGGTTTGTCCCATCAACACGGCAGTGCTGTGCTCCAGATTCACCATGTTGAGAATAACCAACATGGTAATCGCAGCGACCACTGAGAAAATCGCTCCCCAGGCAGTAGCCAGCGCTTTATCTGGTGGCGCTGTTTTGGAAGGCGACCAGCTGTCCAGAAAATGATTCCGTTCGATGATCCTTTCGGCAAGAAAAAAGCCGCCGGTAATAATACCGATGATATAAATGTAGGTATTAACGAACATCCATACGATTGAAACATCCCCGATATCCAGCGTGAAGAAAAAATCGATGGCAATGAGAGCGATCAGAATTACGGTTGAAATGCTCAAAGAAGCAACAATCGCAGTCCTATAAAAGGGATAGAAATCAGGACCGATAAGCGAACGCCCCTTACCCTGATACTGCGCTGCGACTCGCAACGGATGACCGTAATCACTTAGCAATTGGATTATCGCAGCATCACCCTTTGCTGCGCCTGAAGTCTTTGGCATATCACTGATTTTGGCTTCAATATTTGTCTGTAATTCCTCAGCAATGTCGTTCCTGGATTCACTTGGAAGATAGCCTTTTACTTCGGCTATGTATTTCTCCAGGGGGGTTTGTTTATCAAACAGACTCATGTTCTTGTCTCCGCAATAGTTGTAATCGAGGTATTTAGCTTTTCCCAATCAGATTTAAGCACCGTCAGAATTTCCTTGCCTCGTTCAGAGATCTTATAGTAGTGCCGTTTTCGCCCTTCTTCGTTACTCCAACGACTATTCAATAATCCGTAGGTTTTCAGGCGCCTTACCAACGGATAGAGGGTTCCCTCTTCGATATCGATATTTACCTCCGCCAGCGCCTTACGCAATGAATAGCCATATTGTTCATTTCTCAGCTCACTCAGTACGGCCAGGATTAAGATGCCCCGACGCAGTTCCAGGCGCATGGCTTCGAGTTTTTCGCTCATTTGAAGTCTCCGCTGTACTTACTATGTGCCGCACAGTGCATATACTGTATACCACACAGTAAGTGATAGCAAGCCTGTTCTTGTAGCTGAAGTTGAACCGGATCGGTAGGGTCGGATTTTTTTGTGTCTTATTGATATTGTTCAGGCATTTTTCGAGCAGTACTTAACTGTTCGAAGCGGGCACCGATATCGATAAGGTCTTGTTCGCGAAAGGAAGGCGCGATCAGAGTTAATCCAATAGGCCTGCCGCTTGCTTCATATCCCATAGGGATAGTCAGCGCAGGGAAATTCGCCAGCGCGGCAACACCGGCATGGCGGTTGTTGATGGAGAGCAATACATCCAGGTTGGATTCATCGAACAACTGTTGCAGGGTCGTGCGAGCATTGGATTGCAGGTCGTCGGTCAGGGATGCCAATTCTGCCCCACTGAGTTCGAGAGCATCCATCATATCGACGAGCCCCTGGCCGTACGGTGCACGTGTATCCATGTCGCTCTCATTAAAAGCTCGCAAAGAGGCTATGGAGTCAATCTGTACTTCATCTGCAGAATAGGATTGAAGATAAAGCGCCAGGTCTCTCACCATCTCTCCGCCCAACAGCTCGCTGAAGCCTTCGCGACGTTCGTAATCCAACAGTACCTCAACAATGGCGGCACCATTCTCGGACAGCAAACCCAGAGCAGATTGATAGAACATGTCATCTGCAAAACTTTCCAACACACCAAGGCGTTTGCCAGTCAAATCCACTGTACGGTATTCCAGGGCGAAGTCGGCACTGAGTAAGGGCATCGCCAGATCATTCTCATCATAGCCGGTCATGGCATTGAACAAAGTCACCGCGTCAGCAACCGAGCGAGTCATCGGGCCGGTTGTGTCCAGGGTTGCCGA